>JALSIF010000258.1 GCA_026981635.1 bacterium
AGCCGGTGGAGAAGGGAGACCTTTCCATCCTGGTACAGGCAACCGGCACGGTTGAACCCATTGACCTGGTCAAGGTGAAGGCGGAGGCCTCCGGCAAGATCGTGGAGATGAACGTGGAGGAGGGCCAGTTCATTGAAGCGGGGACGGTGATTGCCCGCCTTGACCAGACCGACCAGCGCATCGCCCGCGACCGGGCCAAGGTAGCGGTGGAGCTGGCCAGAAAGGAGCTTGAACGCATCCGCCAGGGGCAGAACCCGGCCAACCTGCGCGCGCTGGAGAATGCGGTGGAGACCGCCCGCCTCAACCTGAAGAACGCCCGCGACAGCTATGAGCGGATAAGAGAGCTCCACGAGCAGGGTTACGCCAGCGACCAGGAACTTGACAATGCCAAGCACCAGCTATCCCTCGCCGAGGAGCAGCTTAAGAAGACAGAAGAGGACCTGCGCCAGGCCCAAAGCTTTGACCTCAGGCAGGCGGAGAGGCTGGCTGAACTAAGGCTCAAGGACGCCCTACTGGCCCTGGATCAGGCTGAACGCCAGCTGGGCAAGTCAACCGTCATCGCCCCCATCTCGGGGACCATACTCAAGAAGTTCGTCAGCGAAGGAGACACCGTGCAGTCCTCCCTCTCCAGTTTCACCGAGGGAACCACCATCGTCACCATGGCAGACCTAACCGCCATCCAGGTGAGGGCCGATGTGGATGAGGTGGACATCGGGAGGGTAAAGCCCGGCCAGCGGGTGGAGGTCTCAAGCGACGCCTACCCAGGAGAGGTCTTCCCCGGCAAGGTCAAGCGGGTGCTCCCCCAAGGGAAAAACATCCAGGGGCTGGTGAGCTTTGAGGTGATCATTGAGCTTGAAAATCCCGAACTTAAGCTCATGCCGGGAATGACGGTTGACTGCGACATCTACGCCGAGGAGCTGAAGGACGTACTGCTGGTTCCCTTTGAGGCAGTGAGGGCTGACGAGGACGACAACCCCATCGTCTATGTGTGGAGCGACGAGGGCAAGGAACCGGAGAAGCGCAGGGTGGAACTCGGCGCAACCGACTACGAAAAGATCCAGATCATCAGCGGAGTGAAGGAGGGGGAGCTGGTCCAGGTGGAGCACCTGCCCGAAACCCTCACCCTGAGCTTCACCGCCGGGGGCTAGCGGTGAAACGAGTGGTGCCTGTCTCAGATGGAACATGAAGAGAGCGAAGCCAACCGGTCCAACCGCTGGCCTCCTAGGTCTTCTTATCAGGAGCCTGGCGGTGGGCAGGTTCACCCTCACCATCGCCGCCCGCAACCTCACCGCCAACCCCATGCGTAGCCTGCTCACCTCCCTCGGGCTTCTCATCGGGGTCTCCGGGGTGATCGCCATCGTGGCGGTGGGCGAAGGGGTCAAGGCCTACTTCCGCAGAGAGCTCAGTCAGCTAGGAAGCAATTTAATGTTTATAATACCCCAAGCAGAAATGGAAGAAGGAAGACTGCTCCAAGTGGCAAAAAAATTTAAGAATGAAGATATTAATTTTTTAAATTTAAACTCAACCACAACTCTAATTGTCTATGGAGCTAGCCAAACTGAGGTACTGGTAAGAGCTAAAGGAAGAAGTCGAAATGTAGATATAACTGGTGGAAATCCAGTTAGTGCCGAAGTACTTGATCTTAAATTTTCTCATGGTAGGATGTTTAACCACAGCGAACACCGCAACCGGGCTAAAGTAGCCGTTTTAGGGAACAAAGTTAAGCAGTGGCTCTTTCCTGGGGTTAGAGACCCAGTGGGTGAGACGATAAGAATCAAGGGGGTCAATTTCAAGGTTATCGGGGTGGTAAAGCCCCGCGGTCGCATCGGGGGTTCTCCGGATTGGGACAGAATCATATTTATCCCTCTGCCCACCTTTCAGGCCTACATCTCGGGCAAGGACGAGGTGGAGTGGATTACTGCGGCGACCAAAACTCCCGAGGAGCTGGGGGTTTCCTCCAACCGGGAAGCCATCAAACTGGCCGAGGCAGAGCTGACCCGTCTGCTCAGGGTTAAGCGAAAGATTAAGAACCCCTCCAAGGATGACTTTCTCATCCTCACTCCGACCGATTTCCTGGAGTTTGGCGACACCTTCTTCAACATCCTCATCATAGTCTTCGGGGTGGTGGCCATGGTGGCGCTGGTAGTGGGCAGCATCGGGATCATGAACATGATGCTGGTCTCGGTGAGTGAGCGCACCCGCGAGATCGGGCTGCGCAAGGCGCTGGGGGCTACCCGGCGAAGCATAGTCCTCCAGTTCCTGCTGGAGACCTCCTTCCTTACCCTGACCGGCGGCCTGCTGGGTCTGCTGGTTGGCTACGCCGCCGGCGAGCTGCTCTCCCTGTGGCTCTCCAGCACCGGCATCTTCTCCGGTGAAGACATCTTCCACGCCGCCATCCCCCTGCCCTACATCCTCATCACCCTGGGGGTCTCGGTGAGCGTAGGCATCGGGGCAGGCATCTGGCCAGCCATCAAGGCGGCCACCTTGGACCCCATTGAGGCGCTGAGGTACGAATAGCTAGCCAATGGGCGGGAAAAAGCGGCAGCGGGAAAGCACTGACTCCCCGCCGGGGGGTGGATCGGGCCGCCGGTTGGGCACCCTATTTGCCACCCAAGCCATCCTCATAGACAACCTGCGCATCTCCCTGGAAAGTCTCTTTCGCAATCGCCTGAGGAGCTTTCTCACCCTGCTTGGACTCTTTATCGGGATCGGGGCGGTGGTTACCATCATGAGCGCCGGCGAAGGACTTAAAAACTACTTCCGCAGCTACACCGAAAAGATCGGTGAAAACACCCTCTACGCCATCCCTGCCCGCATCTCCCTGAGTGGCCGGATCAACCGGGAGGCCAAGGCCTTCAAGCTGAGGGATGTGGCCTTCCTGAAAAACAACGCCACCACCCTGAAGCAGGTGGAGGGCCTGGCCATGGGTCAGACCACCGTCAAGTTCCACAATAGGACCCGCCTCTACCCAGTCTTTGGCGTTGAATCAAGCTTCTGGGACTTTGAACAGATTGATATCGTCAGGGGGAGAAACTTCAACCCCGGCGAGATGAAGAGTGCTGCCCGGGTGGTCATCCTGGGCAGCAAGGTGCCCGAAGACCTCTTCCCCGAGAACCTTGACCCCGTAGGTGCCTCCATCAAGATCGGCGGCGAGGACTACCTCGTGGTGGGCCTGCTGGAAGAGGTAGGACAGCGGGGCTCCTTCAACGTGGACAAGAGCCTCTACCTTCCCCTCTCCACCGTCCAGCAGAGGATTCTGGGCAGCGACGAGATAGTCACCATCTACCTCAAGACCAAGTCCCCCGAGCAGCTGGGGGTCTCAACCTCCAAGCAGGCGGTGGAGCTGGCCAAGGCAGAGGTGACCCGCTTGCTGCGCATCTCACGACGCATCAGAGACCCCTCCAAGGACGACTTCATCGTCATGGACATCGCCGCCTTCGTTGACTTCGCAACTCAGTTTGTCAGCGTATTAGTAATCGTTTTCGGGGTCATCGCACTCATTGCTTTGATTGTGGGGGGGGTGGGAGTCATGAACGTGATGCTGGTATCAGTAACCGAACGGGCGCGAGAAATCGGCCTGCGCAAGGCCATCGGCGCCCACCCGCTGGTCATCATGACCCAGTTTCTGCTGGAGGCGGGCATCCTCTCCCTGGGCGGAGGGCTGGGGGGAATCATCCTGGGCTATCTGGGGGGTTGGGGGCTGGCCGCCTTCCTCAGCAACCTGCCCGGGGTGACCGAGCAGATCGTTCCCGCCATTCCTCTGGATCAGGCCCTGCTTGCCACCGGGATTGCGGTGGCGGTGGGCATCATCTTTGGCACCTGGCCAGCGGTAAGGGCCGCCCGGCTTGACCCGGTAGTAGCGCTGAGAAACTAGTCTTCTTGGGTAGTCTCAGCCAGAAAGTCAACCACCGGTCCCAGGGCGGCTGCCAGCACCGCCTCATGGTCCAGGCGGTCAAATAGCCTGAGGGATACTACCGCCCCAGCTTCCTCCAGAAGCTCGGCAAGCCTCACCGCCTCCCCGGGAGGGACAATGCGATCTTCCCCTCCGGCCAAGATGAGCACCCTCACCCCAGGGGTGGCCAGCTTGCCGCTGAAGCTTCGCTGCCGGTAGAGCTTGGGGCACTCCTCCACATCACAGCCCAGCATCTCTCCCAGCCAGCGGCGGCGAAAGTCCTCCCGGGAAAGCCTGGCAACCGAGCTCAGGTCCCAGGGAGGTGCGATGACCGCCGCTCCCCCAATCCCCGGCAGCCTCTCCATGATTTTTAGGGCCACCAGGGCACCCCGCGAGTAGCCAACCAAATAGAGGGGACGCTCCCTTCTCCCTCCTACCAGCCTGCTTATGAGTCGCAAAACATCTTCAACCTCACCCCCGCCCAGCTCCGATCTTCCCCTTCGCTCCCCCCGAAACTCCGGTGCCGCCACCAGAAAGCCGATTCCCGCCAGCCGCCTGGCAAGGTGAAGGTCCAGCCTTCTCAGTCCCACGAAGTCACCGTGGAGGTAGATGAGCAGCGGGAGGGTGGCAGGGTCCCTATCCTTGGGCCAGGCTAAAAAGAGCCTGAGTTTCTCGCCGGAGAGACTCCGGTAGCTTCTAAGTTCACCCCGCACCCCGGCTCCCACTCCCAGCGGTCCTCCCCGGGCAACCGGGGACCATGACAGGGCAAGGCTAAAAGCCAGCGCGGCCACCAAGAGCCCATTTATCCTCCCGGCCGCTCCCATCCTAGGCAGGTCTGAGGTCCCTCAGCTCTAGCCGAGGGCGGAGTTCACTTCTGAACTCATCCACCCCCAGACGAACCAGCAGATCAAAGGCCCCGTCCACTGCCCCGATGCTGTCGGCCAAGTGGGACAGGCGAAAGCCGATCAGCTCAAGCTCCTCCCCTTCCCAGCTCACCTTCAGTCTCAGGTGGGTTTTGTCGCTCCCCACCAGGGAGTGACCCACCACCCGGGCAGTGGGGATGATCAGGTGGGGTTCGGGGAACCCTTCCCCAAAGGGATGAAGCTTCTCAAAGCCGGTGAGAAGATCGGCCGGGCCGTCCTGGGGAGTGAGGTAGCCATCCACCCTGACCTCTTGCTGGTCAACCCGGGTGGATGCTGCCCTGGCCCGCTGACAGGCCTCCACCAGATGGCCCAGGTTCTGCCGGGGAACGGTAAGCCCGCAGGCGTCGGGATGTCCCCCCCAGCGGATAAGTCCCGCCTCCCCGGCCACCTCATCCAGCAGCGCCTTGAGATCTACCCCGCCAAAGCTGCGCCCGCTGCCGTGGAGGGTCCCTGGCCGGGCAGCATGGGCAGTTAGCAGCAGGGTGGGCCGACGAACCCGGTTGGCGATGTGGGCGGCCACTATCCCCACTACCCCACAGTGCCATTCCTCACCTGCCAGCACCACCACTTCCGGGGGACCATCCGGATAGTGTTCCCTGAGGAGCAGCAGCGCCTCTCGCTCCACCCTCTCCTGGATGGAGCGGCGGGACTGGTTGCACTGTTCCAGGCTCTCAACCAGACTGCCCGCCCGATGGGGATCGCTCTCCCAGAGCGCCCGAAAAACCAGGTTGGCGTCCGCCATCCTTCCCGGCGCATTGAGCCGGGGGACGATGCGCATGGCCACATCCCAGGCGGTAATCACTCTTTTGCCGGCTAGCCTGGCCTTCTCCAACAAAGCTCGCATGCCAAGCGGCAGCCAATCAGGTCCTGCCGCCAAACGCTCCAGCGAGAGCTTGGCCAGATGACGGTTGAATCCCACCAAGGGGACCACATCCCCCACCGTGGCCAGGCCCGCCAGGACGAGCATCCCCTCAAGCTTTTCGTCCCACTCCCTCCCCGCCTGCCGATAGAGCTCCATCGCCAGAAGCAGGGCAAGCCCCGCTGAACAGGGGAGAAACTGCTCATCCCCAAGCAGAACAGGGTTTGCCAAGGTGCACTGGGGTAGCTCCACTCCCGGGCGGTGGTGGTCAACCACATAGACCTCAAGTCCCGCCTCCCTGGCCTCGGCCACCACTCCAGGGTCGCTGGTACCCACGTCCAGGGCCAGGATGTGGCGATAGCCCCTACGGTGAGCAGTAAGCAGGGGCTCCAGATGGAGGCCATAGCCCTGACGCTGGCGGTCAGGGATAAAGATGTTTACCGGCACCCCCAGCTCATAGAGGGTGTACATGGAGATGAAGCCCGCCACCACCCCGTCGGCATCGTAATCGGAATAGACCAGTACTGGCTGCCGCTCCCTTCCCGCCTCCAGCAACCCCGCTGCGATCTTCTCAAGTTCAGGCAACCTGTCCAAACCCCGCTTAATGTCAGCCAGAGTTGGACTGATGAACTGGGAGAGGGGCTGGCACTCCTCCACTTCCCGCGCAAGGATCAGCTGTTGCCAGAGAGGGGAGAGACCAAACTCCACCTGCCACTCGGGCCTCGGGCAGGTATCCCTTAGCCGGGGTTCCTGCCACTCATACTTGGGTATGCGCATGGGTGGTTGCTTAGAAAATAGCGCACCGCGGGCAGGCTGTCACCTGGAAAAGGCTAGCCGCTGGGACTGTCCTCTTCTTCCTCTCCTCCGGGCGCTGAGCCGGTCTCCTCAGTCACCCGCTTAACCTCCAGCAACTTTCGCTCCTCCTCTCTCCGCTTGGCCTTCTTCTTGGCCTTCTTCCTGGCCTCCCGCCTGCTCTCCTCGGGACGGGCCTTCCTTTCTGGCTTCTTCGCCTTCTGGGCGCGAGTGGCCATCCGTTCAGCCAGCTCGGCTAGGGTGAGGGTACGCTCCTCATCTTCTCCCCGCATGGCATAGACAAAGGGGGAGGCGATAAAGATGGAGGAGTAGGTTCCCGCAAGAATGCCTACCATAAGCGCTGCCACGAAGTCACGAATAGTATGGCCACCGAAGACAAATAGAGCTAACAGTACTGCCAGGGTGGTACCGCTGGTGTTTAGGGACCTGACCAGGGTCTGGGTAAGGCTGAGGTCTATCACATCCCTCAGCCTAAGGGTGGGGAAGTTTCGCATGTTCTCCCGGATACGGTCAAAGATGATGATGCTATCGTTGATGGAGTATCCGATGATGGTGAGAATGACGGCGATGAAGGCACCGTTTATCTCTATTCTGGCCAGGGCCGACACCCCCAGGGTGATCAACACATCGTGAAGCAGAGCCACGATCGCCCCGAAGGCAAACACCAGCGAGGTGAAGCGGGCAAAGATGTAGATGAGGATGACAAAGCTTCCCACCACCAAGGCAATGATGGCCTTGCGGATGAGCTCGGTACTCACCGTGGGACCAACCGTCTCTTCGGAGAGGACTCTGTTTTCTCCCAGCGAGATGGTTAGGTCCTCCTTGAGCTGCTCCATCTTTTCGGCGTGCTGGGCGTTCTGTTCCTCGGGGGAGAGCTCCGGATCCACCGGCACCTTGATCCTGATCTGGTAGGTGTTCTCCTCCCCCACCACCCTCTGCACCAGGGGGTCACGGGTGGAGTACTTGGCGGCAATCTCGGCGATCTCCTTGGAGGAGACCTGCTCGTCAAAGCGAACCTCCAGCATGGTTCCGCCCAGGAAGTCAATCCCCAGCCGGAAGGGCTCTCCGATGGAGCGTTGGTTGTAGAACATGCCTGCAAATCCAGCCAGAATGACCAGGATGGAGATGACTATCCAAAGGCGGCTCCACCTGAGGTAGGGGAAGGGCCTTGCCTCTTTAAGCCACTCCATCTTGCGTCCCCCTGACTGTGCCTGCCTGAAAACCTGATGCCCTCATGCGCTCTTTTCCTCTAGACATATAGCCTCTCCGCCTTGACCCCCTGGGAGATGAGCAGGTCCAGCAGGAAGCGGGTGATGTAGATTGCCGAAAAGAAGGAGGCCAGGATGCCCAAGGTGAGAGTAATGGCAAATCCCCTCACCGGCCCACTGCCCAGCCACATGAGCATCAGGGCCATGAGTATGGTGGTCACATTGCCGTCAATGATGGCCACCAACGCCCTGTTAAAACCTGCCTCAACGGCCGCCGCCACCGGTTTGCCCCACCTCACCTCCTCCCGGATGCGTTCAAAGATGATCACATTGGCATCCACCGCCATACCGAAGGAGAGGATGAGGCCAGCGATTCCAGGTAGGGTGAGGGTGATGCCAAAGAGGCTGATGAAGCCCAGGGTGATCACCCCGTAGAGGAGCAGGGCAAGATCGGCCACCAGGCCGGGCAGGCGATAAAACAGGATCATGTAGGAAAGGACCAGGATCAGCCCCCACATCCCTGCCTGAATGGAGGCGCTGAGGCTCTCTTGACCCAGGGTAGGACCTACCACCCGGTCCTGGATGATACGCAGAGGGACCGGCAGTCGGCCAGCGTTGATCTGGCGGGCGAGGATCAGGGGCTCGTCGGGGCGGGTCCAGGCATCGTTCTCTATGAATCCAGCCCCCTGGGTGATGGGCGAGTTGATGCGGGGACAGGAAAGCACCTTCTTGTCCAGCAGAATGCACATCGGTCGGCCCACATTGCGGCTGGTGAACTGGGCAAAGCGGCGAACCGCTTCTCCCTTCAGCTCAAAGTGAACCACAAACAAACCAGGCCGGTTTGGGTGTGGATCGGCCGAAGCGCTCTTCACATCATCACCGCTTACGATCACCTTGAAGTTGCGACCGGACAGGTCCTCCCCCTCAGGGAAGTACTGGCCCCTCGTATCTACAACCTCTAGCACCGCCGTCTGGCCGATGAGCTTCTTGATCTCGTCCAGAGTCAGGTCGTCGGGCTTCTCCTTCTTGGGCTTGACTCCGGGAACCTGGAGCTGGATCCGGTCATTGCCCACCTGAGTAACCACGATCTCGCGGGTGCCTTGGGGGTCAACCCGGTTCCTGATAACCTCAATTGCCGCCTCCATGTCATCGGGGGTGAGGGTGTAGTCGGGGGGCGGTACCGCTTCCAGCAGGATGTCTGCCCCACCCCTGAGGTCAAGCCCGAGGATGAAGAGATCAGAAACCGACTGGATACCCCCCGGCCGGGTCACCTTGTAAAGTGGGTTCCACAGGGCCAAGGCGACCACCACCAGGATGACCAGCAATCTGGTTAGGTTTTTCGTCCCCATGAGAGCGGCTATTTTAGAACCAAGACCAGCTTGCCCGAAAAAGGCGAGCAATGCTAGCACACCAGGAGCAAGCGTTTGGCTCCTCTCAGATGGACAGGATCCTCCTAGCCTCCCAACTTTTGGATATCGGCTAGTATTTCGTCCATGATCGCCCAGGAAATTCACCAGGTCCTCTGCCAGTGGGATGGAGGCCCCGAGGGCAAGGGGAAGGTGACCATCCTAAGATCCGGCCAAAGCCTCACCTTCGGGCTGGCAGAGACCTTCGGAGGCGGCGGGGTGGGGGAGGCCACCCCGGAAGAGATGTTGGGCATGGCCCTAAGCTCCTGCTACGTCCTCACCCTCGCCGCCCTGGCCAAGCTCGCCCGACTGGAGATCGCCTCCATCGAGGTGAGCACCCAGAGCCAGGTGGAGAGGGATCGGGTAAACCGTGGCTACCGCATAACCAGCATCCTGCGCCGGGTAAGCCTCAGGATCAAGCGGCAGGATCAGGCCGAGTTGGCTGAGGAGCTTCTCCACAAGGCCGATCAGTTCTGCGTCATAAGCCGAGCAGTGAGGGACAAAAGCAAGCTAGAGCTTGAGGGAGAGGTTGAGGTAGCTAGCTAGGCAATGGAAAAGTCGGGGAGGCGGGATTCGAACCCGCGACCTCCAGCACCCCATGCTGGCGCGCTAACCTGGCTGCGCCACTCCCCGACGCACCCTAATTTTATACCACCGTCCCGGCCCTTTCCACCCCAATGGACCCGCCACTTGCCAAATCACTTGCCGGCCGCCGGCTCGGTCTCCCTCGGCTTTCCAAGGGCCTTGCCATCTCCCTGGGTCATTGCCGGTGGGTAGCTTCCCTGGCGCACATCCTCACCCCAGCGGCGGGTGGCCTCCCTGCCCACCTCAAGGAGTTCGGCATACTTCACCACAAAGCTCGGCACCTTGCCGGGAAGCATGCCCAAAAGATCGTGGATAACCAGGATCTGCCCGGCACAGCCCGGCCCCGCGCCAATGCCAATGGTGGGAACGGGGAGGCTTCGGGTAATGCGGGCGGCAAGCTCGAGATCAACCATCTCCAGCACCACGGCGAAGCAGCCCGCCTCGGCCAGCGCCTGGGCCTCCCACATGATGCGCTCCGCCTCGTCCTCGCTTCTTCCCTGCCGGCGGTAGCCCCCCAGCACCCGGACCATCTGGGGCTGAAGCCCCACGTGGCCCATCACCGGCACCCCCGCCTCCACCAGCCGGCTGATGGCGGTTAGGTTCACCTCGGAGGCCCCCTCTAGCTTGATCCCGTCCGCTCCGCTCTGCTGGAAGAGCCGGGCGCCGTTTCTGACCGTATCCTCCACGGTGAGCTTGAAGGTGCCAAAGGGCATGTCCACCACCACAAAGCGCTCCGGAAGAGCGCGCTTTACGATCCTCCCGTGGTAGGCCATCTGCTCAATGGTTACCGGGGTGGTGGTGACCTCCCCCTGGACCACGTTGGCCAGGCTGTCCCCCACCAGCACCAGGTCGGGATCGCATGCCTCGGCAAGATGGGCGGTAAAGAGGTCGTAGGCGGTGATACAGACCAGCCGCTCACCGGCGGCAAACTTGGCGCGCCATTTCCTGAGGTGGAAGCTCATCTCGAGTCTCCCCCTCCTTGTCTGGATTTACTAGCGGATAGGCTCTGGTCGGGAGCCCTTAGGCTTCCCGCCACCTTCCATCATAGCGCTACCCGGCAGGGCTGGCGAATCTTTCCAGCTCCACCCTCCCCTTCCATCCCGGGGGAGGCTCAAAGGGGATGGCCAGATTCTCCTCCACCCAACTCAGGCTCCGTACCGCCCCATCCACCAACACCTCAATCTGGTCCCGGCAGCTCCCCTCCGGAACCAGCGCAAGCTCAGCGGGAATGGGGTGCCAGGCTTCCCTGAGCAGGGCAATCTTTCGCCAGTCAAGCCCCATCAGGGCGGCTGCCAGGTGGTCCACCGCCACCGGGTTGAAACCGGCCAGCAAGACACCACAACGGCGGGCGGTGGGATGGAGGGGGCCGTTGCCCTCTCCCCCTATAACCCCGTCAACCAGGCTGATCTCCGTCCGGCATAGCCCATCGGTCATCTCTCCCTCCGGACTTGCGTAGCAGAGGAGCTTGTTGAGATCGTGCACCATCCGCCAGCAGGTGTCATTTCCCCACCAGCTCCCGTCATAGTTGAGGTGGGGATCGTGGAGCCTGACCAGGCGGTCTATCGCCGCCATCAGATAGCGAAGCAGGCGCTGAAGGGTGGGACGGTCAGCAAATAGGTCAAACCGCTCCATAAGGAAGTTTCTAAGTTCCTTTAGCCGGCTCCGCCTCTCATACTGGTCACCGTGGCCGCTCTCCGCATCCCCCGCCCGGTGGTGGGCGAGGTAGTCCTTGCGGCAGTTAATACCCACCAGGTTCTTTAGCGCGCAGGTTATGCCCGCCTTGCGGTGACACTTGAGCTTGGGCAGGTTGACCACCAGCTTAGCGGCCAGAAAGTCACGGTGGACGAAGTAAAGGTTTCGCTCCGGGTTGTGGTTTTGGGGCACCACCCGGGGGTCGTAGTTGGTCACCCGGAAGCGCCGGTAGTCCTGGATGATGGGCATGAGGCTTGACTTCTGGCCCAGGTCCACCAGCACATACTCAACCTCAGGCCGAAACTCTCTCCTCAGCACCACATTGTGCTCATCCCTCAATGTCACCTCATAGCGGAAGTCCTTGAGCTCAAACTGGACCTCCGCCGGCAGGCGGCAGGCAAACCGCTCCACCATCTCCACGGTGCCAAACAGCCCCAGCAGCCTCTCCCACTGGCAGCGCTGGATGGGGGCATCCCCCAGCACCATCCTTCCTCCGCCGCGCCTCACCAGTGCAATCAGGGCATAGTCAAGCAGCGGACGGATTACCGAGGGATGGGTAATGAGGGCGGGCAGATTCTCCTCTTCCCGCGG
>JALSIF010000259.1 GCA_026981635.1 bacterium
CGCATTGACCACCACAAACCAGCGCTCCTCGGAGAGCCGGTAGACGATGAGGTCGTCAACGATCCCCCCCTCCTCGGTGTGGAGCAGGTTGTATTGGGCCCGGCCATCGCGCAGGCGGGCAAGGTCGTTGGTCACCAGCCGGTTGAGGTAGGCTAGGGCACCGGGCCCGCTGATGAAGAACTCGCCCATGTGGGAGACGTCAAACAGCCCCGCCGCCCTACGCACCGCCTGGTGTTCTGCGATGACCGAGTCATACCAGGCAGGCATCTCAAAGCCAGCAAAGGGGATCATCTTGGCCCCGAGGGCGAGATGCTTCTCATATAGGGGGGTTCGCTGATACCTTTCAGCGATGGGATCCTGGTTCATGAGCTGAGCCTCTCGTAGAGTGCGTTTATGCTTCTGATGTAGTTCTGGGTTTCACGGTAGGGGGGAATGCCCTTGTACTTGAGCACCGCCCCCGCGCCCGCATTATAGGCCGCCAGGGCGAGGGTGAGGGGATCGTCCCACTGGCGGAAGCGGTCCATCTCCCGCTTGAGGTAGCGGGTGGCGGCCCAGATGGACTGGACCGGGTCAAAGGGGTCAACCCCGAAGGTGCGGGCGGTGGCGGGCATGAGCTGGGCGATGCCCATCGCTCCCGCGCGGCTCACTACCCGGGTCTTAAAGCCGCTCTCCTGGATGATAAGGGCCACCATCAGCCGGGGGTCTATCCCCACCTCCTCGCTGAAGGTAAGGATGGCGCGGGCGATGCGCAGGGCCTCCTCCTGGCTGAGACGTGGGTTGTAGTTCATCGCCACCCGGGCGTAGTCCTCCTCCCCGGCGTAGCGCTTGAGCCTGAGCCCTTTTCTCCCCGGGAAGCGCTCGGCGGGCTTGGCGAGGCTCTCGCTGCCCAGGATGGGCATGGAAAAGTCGGTTACCCTGAGGTAGGAGCCGCTTTCGGGCGGTGGCTCGGGTCTATTGCGCAGTTGGTTGAAACGCTCCTCGGCCAAAGCGAGGAAACGATGTGTTGAATCACGCTCCCCCCGGCCCGCCTCCCAGTAGTAGGTGAGGGCGCCGGAGAGCTTCTCTCCTCTGGACTTGGCCACCATCAGGGCGTAGTAGAGGGCGTCCACCGCCAGGGGGATGTCCTGGTAGACCTTGGGCACCTTCTTTAGCAACGCATCGCCGCCGCCGGCTAGCTGGAGGTGAAACTCGCGGCGAAGCTGGCTCTGCTCGCCCCTAAGCCCCAGGCTGGCCTCGGCGGCCAGAACCGCGATAACGAAGTCGGTGTCAATCCCATAGCGTTCGGCCGAGCGCAGGGCATCCTCCAGGACACCCTTGAGCTCCTCTGCGGGGAAGTTGGGGTCGGCCCAGCGCAGGGCCTTAAACTCGGGCATAAGGCCAGGGGGTTGGGCGGTGGCGGCGAAGGAGGGGAAAAGGCCGGTGACCAGGATAAGAAGGAGCAGCACTAGCAGGGGTGGCATGCCGCTCAATCGGGCCTTCCCACTGTTTCCTGCCAGCACCATTCCACCTGCTCTTCCAGCTCCTTCAGGGAGCCATTGTTGTAGATGACCAGATCTGCCCGGCGGGCCTTCTCGGCGTCGGGAAGCTGGGCCCGGATTCTGAGCCAGGCCTGCTCCTTGCTCAGGCCGCGGGCCATGAGCCGGCGCACCTTCTCCTCGTCGTTTGCCACCACCGCCCATACCTTGTCCACCAGC
>JALSIF010000260.1 GCA_026981635.1 bacterium
GGAGCTGGGGCCGGAGATGAAGTCCACCGGCGAGGTGATGGGGATCGGGCGCAGCTACTACGAGGCCCTGCGCAAGGCGATGGTGGCGGCGGGCATCTCCCTGCCCGAGGCCTCGCCGGTAAGCTGGCAACAGAACGGGATGGAGGATGAGAAGAGGCCGGGAAGCGTGCTCATTACGGTGGCCGACCGGGACAAGGCGGCGGCGGTGCCCATCGCCTGGGGCTTCTCCCAGCTTGGCTTCAGCCTCTACGCCACCCGGGGGACCGCAAGCTACCTGCGGGGGCAGGGGATTGAGGTAGAGGAAGTAAAGAAGATCAGTGAGGGGCGCCCCCACATCGTGGACCTGATCCACGAGGACCGCTTCGCCCTGGTGGTAAACACGGTAAGCGACAACCAGCAGGCCGAGCGGGAGGGGCTGCTCATCCGCCGCGCCGCGGTGGAGCGGGGGATACCGCTGATGACCAGCCTGGACACAGCCGCCGCCCTCCTTCGGGCCCTGCGCGCCACCGCCGAGGGTCTGGCCACCGGGGTAAGCGTCACCCCACTCTCTGCCATCCGCAGCAGGTATCCGGATCTCTGATCCTCACTCCGGTGGGTCTATGCGGTAGACGCCGCCGTCCAGGTCAAGCACGTAGAGCTCTCCCGCTTCGTCCTCGCCAAAGGAGCTGATGCGAAGGTCGGTCTCGGCGATGAGGTCCATCTTCCAATTGCCCTTGCCGTGCTGGGGTGGGGTGATGGTCCAGATCTTTCCGCTGCAGAAGTCGCCAAACAAGTAGCGGCCAATAAGCGAGGGAATGCGCCGGCCGCGGTAGACGTAGCCGCCGGTGATGGAGCAGCCAAGCTTATGGGAGTATTCGGCAATGGGCCTGATAAGCCCCTCCCGCTTGCACCCTTGGGGGGGCTTAAAGCAGTGGTTTCCCTCCATGATGTTCCAGCCGTAGTTTCCGCCCCTCACGATGAGGTTGATCTCCTCCCAGTTGTCCTGCCCCACATCGGCCGCGTAGAGCTTTCCCGTGCAGCGGTCAAAGGAGAAGCGCCAGGGGTTCCTTAGCCCGTAGGCCCAGATCTCCCCCCGCGCGCCGCTCTTTTTTGCGAAGGGGTTGTCGGCCGGGATGGCGTAGGGGCGACTGCTGTCCACATCTATGCGCAGCATCTTGCCTAGCAGGGTAGTGAGATTTTGCCCGCTGCCCAGGGGGTCGCCTGCCGCCCCGCCGTCGCCCATCCCGATGTAGAGCATCCCGTCGGGACCAAACTGGAGCTGGCCGCCGTTGTGGTTGGCGTAGGGTTGGCTTATGGTGATGATCACCCGGGCCCGCTTCTTGTCCACCTGGCCGCTTCTGGGGTTTAGCCGATACTCCTCCACCACCGTCGCCCCGTCGGGGGCCCGGGTGTAGTTGACGAAGAAGCGGCCATTGCGGGCAAAATCGGGATGGAAGGCGACGCTCAGAAGCCCCCGCTCGCCACCAAACCTCACCTTGGTGCGGATGTCCAGGAAGGGAGTGGGGGAGAGGTTGCCCGCCTGGTCCATCACCCGGATGACCCCCCGCTGCTCCACCACAAAGAGGCGGCCGCTCCCGTCGCCGGCGTGGGTGAGGTAGACCGGGTTGTCAAAGCGGCCGCCCAAGCGGGTGAGCCTTATGCGGGGCGGCCTGCCCACCGGCCGCTTGATGGAGCAGGG
>JALSIF010000261.1 GCA_026981635.1 bacterium
TCGGACCGCCCTGCTCATCTCTGTCCCTCCCCTGCGGCTTGACCCCACCCTGAGGCCACCCATTCGGGGAGCAAGGGAGCTGCTACTCAACCAGTCCCACCACCACCGGGTCGCCACCCCGGAGGAGCTATCCCCTCCCCTGCGCCGGCTAGTGGAGGGAGAGGTGACCGAGCGGGGGCTTAGCCAGGCGGTGCTGGTCGGAGTTGCCGGTCCCCTCTTGCCCTACTCCCTCCACCAGGCCACCCCCACCGCCGACCTGGGCTGGGTGGCGGTGCGCTACCTGTGGGACGCCCCCCAGCCGGTGGGCAGACTGCTGCTCCTCCTGCGGGTGCCGGGGGAGGAGGGGGTCTGGCTGGTGCCGGTGGGACCCTGGTCACAGGGAAGCGGTTCCTAGGGCGCTATCATTCAGCCGGAGAGTCCAGCGGCGAGGAGGCAAGCGGCGTGAACCAGGAAAAGACCGTCTTCCAGAAGATCATTGACGGGGAGCTGCCCGCCGAGAAGGTGTGGGAGGACGACAGGTGTATCGCCATCCTGGATCTCTTCCCCGCCAACCCGGGTCATGCCCTGGTGATCTCCAAACAGCCCTACCCCGACCTATTCTCCATTGACGAGGAGACCCTCTGCCACTGCCACCGGGTAGCCAAGCGGCTGGCCCGGGCCATCAAGCGGGCCACCGACTGCGAGGGAATAAACATCCTGCAGAACAACGGCTCGGCCAGCGGCCAGATCATCTTCCACTACCACATCCACATCATCCCCCGCTACACCGGCGACGGACTCCAGATCCCCAAATCCGGCCCCAAGGCGGACGAGGACTACATGCGCGAGTGGGGGGAAAAGATCCGCAGTCAGCTCAAGGGTGTCTAGCCCCCACCGCGGATCGGAGGAGTGAGGAAACCATCAGGGAGGGGAAATATGCGGAACCGATGGGTGGTCTTCGGCGCGATCCTTGTTGTACTGCTCACCTCTTCCTGTCCACGCCAGGCGGACAAGGAAACGGGAGGGCCATCCCCTGCCGCTGAGACGGGCGGGCTGGCGGCGGTAGTGACGGAGGGTAAGTGCCCCGTCTGCGGCATGCCCTACGCTACCGCTTCCACCGAGGTCCATGCTGGCGGGCGCAAATTTGACAGCTTCCCCTGCTGGGTGGAGTACGCCGACAAGAACGGCCTAGATCCAGCCAAGGGAGAGATCCTTGATTTTCCCACCCGGGGAGGGGAGCGGAGCTTCGTTCCCCTCATCCAGGCCTTCTATGTGGAGGCGGAGTTTCTGGAAAGCTCCATGCCCCCCTTCCTGGCCGCTTTCAAGGACCCCACCGAGGCGGAGCGGTTTGCCGCCGAGCAGCAGAGCCAGGTGATCACCTTTGACCAGGCCCTGAAGATCTCCCGCAACTGGTTCAAGAAACACGGCTACCGGGGCCACCAGGGCAAGCCGATGGATATGGGTGATATGGAAGGCAAACCCATGAACCACCAAGACGCCGACCAGCAGGGACGAAGCGGAGACGGATAGCTCTACCGGAATCCGTCAGATCAGGTCGCGCCGGCAAAGCAGGAGGGAACTTGACCCACCGGGCACCAGCGCCCAGAGGACCAGTGCTCCGGTTAGGGTAGCGATGGCGGTGGAGTAGCCGCCCAGCGCCTCAGCAAGCTTTGCTCCCGCCACCCCGAAGATCTCCTCCCCGCCCAGGGCCATCAGGCTTGCCACCCTGACCAGGTCAATGGGGTTTAGGAAGATGGAGTACATGAAGAGCTGGTTGGCCTCGCGCTCACTGAGCACCGAACCAAAGCCCAGCACAGCGAGGTCGTAGAGGGCGACCAGGAAGAACCAGACCAAAACCCCCAGGGCATAGCCCGCCATGGAGCGTCGAGTGACCACCGCGCAGACCATCCCCAGGCCCACGCTGGCCGCCGCCATGAGCAGGGAAAGGAAGGCAAACAGGATGTAGCCCCCCGCATCGGCTCCCCCCTGGCGCATGGCGATAACCGCCCCGGTGAGGGAGAAGGCAAACACCATCCCCAGCGCCATGGCCAGACACTGGCCGATGAACTTGGCAAAGATGAGCCGCGGTCGGGAGAGGGGCTGGGAGAAGATGAGCTCCCCCGCCCGGTCGCGCTGGGTGAGGGAGTGGACCCCGGAGAGCATCCCCATCAGGGGAACCAGGTAGATGACCAGGTTGAGCAGGCTAACCGTGGTGCGGCTAAACCCCATAAGGCCGGTGCGCTGGCTAACCGAAATGCCGAACCAGGCCACCCCAATGAGCAGGGCGGCAAAGACCAGGGCAAAGCCCATCACCCACTGGTCGCGAACCATGAGGGTTAGCTCAAACCAGACGATGTCCCTGGTGCGGAGCCGGGGAGACGCCATCGCCTTACTCTCCACTTTGGGCCTCCTCCACCACCTGGTCAATCAGCTTGAGGTAAAGCTTTTCCAGCCTGCCCGGGATCACCTCCAGGGACCTCACCCGAAGCCCTCGCCGCTCAAGCTCGCTCACCACCCGGGCGCGGCTCTCCGGGTCGGCCACCACCAGGTAGCCCTTGGCGTTGGGTGAGACTTTGCGTGCCCCCGCCTCACGGGCCACCCGCACCACCTCATCGCCATCCCCCTCCACCTCAATGCGCAGTTGCTCCATTTCTTCCACCTGCCGGTCAAGCTCCTGCCGGTCAAGATCACCCACCACCTTCCCCCCACAGAGGAAGATGATCCGGTCGGTAAAGCCCACCAGCTCATCCAGCAGGTGGGTGGCGATGATGATCCCATGGCGGCCACCGCTTCTGGCGTGGGTCTCCTTGAGGAAGTCAAAGAAGTCCTTGGCCGAGCGGGGATCAAGCTGGGCGGTAGGCTCATCCAGCAGCAGAAAGTCTGCCTCGGCAAGCAGCGCTATGGCCAGGGTGGTGCGCTGGGCTAGGCCGCCAGACAGCTCCCGGCAGAGCTTGTCGGCCTGCTCCAGCTCGTATAGCCCCACCGTGCGCAGCACCTCCTCGGTGCGCTCCGGGGGAAGCCCCCGCAGGCGGCGGTAGAAGTCCACCACCTCCCAGACGCTGAGCTCGGCGGGAAGCTCTGGCCTTTGGGGCAGGTAGCTTATGTGGCGCAGGGCCAGGGAGGGCCGTTGAAAGGGGTCGTGACCGAATACCCTCACCCTCCCCCGGGTGGGCCGGATCAGGCCGGCACAGAGCTTAAGCAGGGTGGACTTGCCACTTCCGTTGGGTCCCACCAGGGCCACCACCCGGCCCGGCTCAAGGGAAAGGGTGATCCCCTCCACCGCCACTACCTGCCGGTAGCGCTTGGTGAGCCCCTCAAGCACAATCATCGCTTTCTCCTCCTAAACCGGCCGCCTATTCCCCGCGGCCTGGCCTGCCGTCCCACCAGCAAGGCTAGCAGAATCCCCAGCCCGAGCATCAACACCCCCGCCGCCGGACTGGGTTTGGTCGCCTTGCGCTGGGTCTCCAGCGCTACCCGGGCTACGGAGGTAGGCCGCATGAGGGGGGCAGGGTCCACGGTGGGCTGGGAAAAGATGATGGGAAAGACCTTCTCCGCACTGGCCAGCGCCTTGGCTCCCAGGCTGAAGAGGTACAGCCGGGCCAGGGGCCTCAGGCGCTGGAGCTCCTCAAAGGCGCCGCTCAGGTGGTGGGGCACATCTCCCACCCCGTCAAGGTCCAGGTCGTAGCCCAAGTAGTCACTCCAGTAGTTACCCCGTCCTTCCTTGGCCCAGATCACCCCGTCAATGGGTCCGTCCACCGGCTGGACCGAGGTGTAGTTGCCGATGAAGTCGTTCTCGGTGAAGTAGACCTCACCACCACCGGTGAAGGCCAGCACTCCGACATCATTTTCAGCAAAGAGGTTCTTTATAAATTCTGAGTCATATACTAGATCAAGCTGTATCCCAATATAGTTTCCGACTACAACATTCTTAGATGCCTCAATATTCTTTGTTTTAAGAAGCACTAGTCCACTGGATAGGTACGTATCCCGGTTAAAAAGGATTTGATTCTGATTGAGTTCAATATAATCTGAGTACATCATCACTCCACCTACTGTTGATCTATAGATTAGATTTCCCTCAAACTTGTTGTAGTCTGAGTACATGTAGTGGAGTCCATAGCGCAGGTCGTGAATACGGTTATTAATTGTGGTGATTCTATTGGCATGATCAAAGTATATCCCGTCTCTAACTAGACTAATGTCGTTTCCATGTATCGTCACTTCCTCAGTATTCCAGAGGTAGATTCCATTTCCCTTCTCATCATCGGGAAGGCCCTTCTTCCCAACAATTACGTTGCCTAATATCTGATGCCCCTTTCCCCCCTCCACAAAAATACCGAAGCGGGCCTCAAGCAGGCGGTTGTCTCTGATGGTGATGCGGTCCCCCTTGATATGCACGCAGGAGGCGTTGTGCATGAGGTCATCTCCCGTACCCACCACGGTAAAGCCGGAAAGTTCAACCCCGTTGGCTAATAGCTCCACCGTGTGGGTAGAGCCACTGTTCTCAATCACTGGCCCGCCTCGCCCAACCAGCCTGAGGCCGGGGACCTTAACCACCACATGTTCCCGGTAGCGCCCCCCATCCACCACCACCACATCGCCCGGACCGGCCGCCTCCACCGCCGCCTGAATAGAGGAAAACTCCCCACCCTGCGGGGAAACGAAGATGGTCCTGGCCTGAAGTTGAGCAGGAAAAAGGATTAGGCACAGTGTAGCGGTTCCAATAACCAATCTTCCCACCCTGACCTCCCCTCTCCGACTTGGCACCCGTTGCCTGGATTCCTCCTAACTCCTTCTCAATTAGGCGGTGCAGCTTGGGTCTGGGCTGCTCCCTGACGTTGGCGCTTCAGGTAGGCTATGCTCTCGTAGAGGAAGGCGATAAGGATCAGTCCACCAGCAATAAAGAGCATCCAGCTGCCATGCCCGGGTACGCTGGTAACGGTGAAGTTGGCGATCTTCTTGGTGCCAAATATGGGTGGCATAAATGGGTCAACTTTGATCGGGGCATCTGGAGCCAGATTGTGCCCGTAATACCAAAGCTTGTGATAAAAGTCATAAAAGGAGAAGCCTCCGAAGTAGAGCATGATCACCAGCGCATCAATCATGGTCTTAAACTCGCCCAACACGGCCGCCCTGAGTAGCAGGATGACGATAATGCCAAATCCCAAAGGAAGCCAAAGAAACTCCTTAAAGTCCTCTGCCACGATGGGGTCCATCCCAATGTAGTGATTGAGGGCGTTGATCTCACGGATGTCGTCACGGTTGGGGACATCTCCTCCCTCCAGTCGGTTGGCGTAAATGTAGAGCCTAAGCGGAGGATCCTTGTACATCTGGGCCTCAAACTCCATGAACCAGAGGGGCTTGTTAAAGGCCCCATAGGCGATGAGCACCGCCGCGATTATCAACAGAAGCCTTCCGACCAGGCCAAAGCTTGAGTGGAGGTATTGGTTGATCCTCTCAAAGAAGCCCATCTCTATTTACTCCCCATATCCAAAATCAGCCTCTCCTGGATGGGGGGCGGCGATCCTTTAACGACCGCCGCCCCCCACGGAGACGGAGAACCGAGCTAGCGCTTCGGCTTCACCACCAGATAGCCCTGCATCTCCTGGTGAAGTGCAGAGCAGAAGTTGGTGCAGTAGTAGGGGTACACTCCCGGCTTATCAGCCTTGATCGTTACATGCTTGGTTTCACCGGGGTCAACAACCACATTGACGTTGTAACCGACGATCCCAAAGCCGTGAAGCTCATCGGTGGTTTGCTCTATGTTGGTCAGGTGGAAGATAACAGTATCCCCCTCATTCACCTCAACCTCTGTCGGGTAGATGGTTGACCTGACCAGGGCAACCCATACCTCTACTGTGTTCGGCCCAGTGCGCTCAATCCGGGCTTGCTCAATGGATGTGATCTTGTTGGGATCCTTGTTGTCCTTCTCCAGGTCGTAGACCTCAATGACCTTTGGCTCCAGCTCCGATGCTTTGATGGAGATGGCATAGTGTGGCTCAGGCTCAGTAAAGGCATCATAGAGCAGGCGCATCTTCTCACCCGAAATATCAATGAGTTGGCTGGACTCGGGCTGGCTGGGTCCTACCGACAGATGACGCCCGTGGGAGAGCTTGTTTAGAGCGATTACATACTCCCCGTAGGGCTCCACCGTATCCCCACCGGGAACCAGCAGGTGGCCAATGTTGTAGCTCACCTTGATGGTGTCCACCACCTTCCACTCCTCAAGCTTCCACTTGGCGATGGCACTATCAATGAACAGCGAGGTGTAGGCGTAGCCCTTGTTGTCAAATTGGGTGTGGAGCGGGCCCAGCCCAACGTTTACCTCAGCCTCCTTGACCGAGTCGTAGTTGAGCACCGGGATGTCAAACACGGTGTCGGTGAAGTCCTGGTTCTCAATCGCCTTGAGGATCTTCTCAAAGTTGAACACGGTGACGATGGAGGCAAGCTTTCCGCTGGCCACAATCCACTTCCCGTTGGGTGCCACATCTACCCCGTGGGGGCTCTTGGCAGTAGGGATAAAAAAGATGGCCCCCTTTATGTCTTTAGGCTCAAGCACCCTGACACCGTTCAGCACCCGGCCCAGGTTGGGGTTGTTTTCCAGGATCTCATCTACCTTCTTCCAGTTGACTAGCAGCGTATAGTCGCGCTCGTTCTGGGAGGCGGTCACCTCCAGTTTACCGGTGGCCATCTCCGAGTTGTAGGAGGTCCAGAAGCCCCAGCCATGGGAAATCCCATGACCCGTCGCCCCCAGATCCCAGTCAAAGGGTGGAGTGACGATCTGCCAGGGGGTAGACATCTTTCCCGTCTCTGGATCTATCCGCACAGCACCCACTACGCCCTTGTACTTTTCTTTGTAGTCCGAGACAGGGGCGTAGGTGCCAATGGGGAAGGGGATGGAGAAACGGGTTCCATAGAGTATGTACTCACTGTTGTCGGTGATGAAAGCTGAGCAGTGGGCTCCTGCCACGTTGGGGAGGTCAATTATCTCCTTGGTCTTGAAGTCCCTCAGGTCAATTCTCGCTATCCGATTGTTTGCGTTGTCGTTTACAAAGAGCCATCTGCCATCGTACTTCCCGTTGGTCTTGGACAGGTTCGGGTGGTGAACATCGCCCCAGGTGAAGCCACCCAGCATCTTTTTGGTCTCGTCGTCAAAGCCGTAGCCGGTTGACGGATAGGGAGTGAAGACCGGGATGGTGGCGATGTGGCGCATGGAGGGGATGCCAGCGACAAAGACGTTGCCCGAGTGGCCTCCGGAATAGAATAGGTAGTAATCGTCTTTTTCTCCCGGTGGAACGTAGGTAGCTTCAGCCGCCGAGACCATTCCTCCACCCCCCGTTGACGGCCGGGTTGCGGTAGGAGCTTTCCCCCGCTCTACCTTCTCCGCCCGCTGACAACTTGCCGCATAGGCGGCTATGAGCACCGCCAGCGCGAACAGCCCCAGGATCAGGCCCATCCTGACCCACGCTCTCTGGTTCCTGTTGCCCATTTCCCTTACCTCCTACTTCGGCATGGGGGTTTGCCCCAGCCGGTTTCTTTCTTGAAGCTAAAGAAATAGTCCCAGGCAGACGCAGACTAGTAAGTGACCTAGGTCACAAGCTCTACAAGTCCCCAACCTGCCACTTCTTTGCATAGTCATCCGGTTCAAAGGTGAAGAAAAAGAGACTCCCTCCAACCAGGGAGAGAGAGGAGCAAGAGCAGTCCTGGGTGACCGAAGCCGCTCCTACTCGGGAAGCTTTTTGCCCTGTTGGTGGAGATCGTAAGCACGTTTGAGAAGCTCCACTGCAAGCTTTCGTTCATCCTCGGATAGCCGAATTCTTGTCTCAAGCACCATCCTCATGGTTCCGATGGGATTCATGAGAAACTCCTCAAGATCCATTCCAAATCTCTTCCGCACATCCTCAACAGCCAGAGACAGGTCAGGTCCGATGTCCGCAGGGCTGTCAATTCCAAAGCTGGAGATGTCGTGGCAAGCATTACAACCCTTTGCTACGAACCATTGCCCCGGATCCTTCTCAAGGTCAATACTTAACGCGCCCGCTTCCTTCTGCTTGATCTCAGCCCCCGGTCTAGCCTTGTTAAAGCCTGCAGTAACCGGTATATATTTGGGAGGAATTCCCCACTCTCGCCAGCTCATAACGAGCATGGCCAGGGCCATAGCCTCTCGGTCGGTGAGGTTGAAATTAGGCATTTCCGTTCCCGGGCTGACCCGCTTGGGGTCTTTGAGGTGCTCAAACTGCCAGTTCAGCATGGAGCGGATACCTTGGACAAAGGTGTAGTCAAAGGCTTCGGGGGATTTGTCCCCCTCATAGGTCAGGTCTGGTCCTATGGTCCCACCAATTCCGTCAACCGCATGGCACTGGAGACACCCTTTCTTCACAAACAGCTCTTTGGCAAGGTTGATGTAGTTCATTCCCTCCACCTCCTTCTCAAAGAGGTGGCAGGAGTTACACCTTATCTCCAGCAAGGCCCTGGAGTCATCCAGCGGATAGCTCTGAACTAACTCCGGCAGGTCAAGAACCGGCTCCAGCCAGAACTTAACCAGCCCGTGGGCCTCTTCTTTCTCCAGTGCCCATCCCTGACCGCCATGACAGGTGGTGCACCCATAGACCTCAATAGGGTGCTTCTCAAGGATCCCCTTGGGATGGGAACGGTAGGGCTGGGGTGCATCCTCCAACCCCTCCCAGGTAACTCCAGCATGACAGGTCATGCATCTGTCCACCACACCCAGCTCCGGATTCCAGATCTGCTGAATCCCAAACTCAATCTTCTCCGCCACCTCCGGACCCCGGGTCTCATAGATGTACTGATAGAACCCCTGTTGGTAGCGCTGCCACTCCGAGTACTGCTCCTTGTAGGTAAGCCACACGCTAAGCAACACTACGGCAAGACCGGCAACCATCAGCCACACGACGTCCATCCGGTAGTTCTTCATGGCTATCCTCTCCCTAGTACTTGACGGGCGGAGCCTCCCAGGTTTGCCAAGGCCAGTACCACTCCCAGAATGGCCCCCTGAGATAGGAAGCGACAAGGATCAGAACCATGATCAGAAGCGAGATGATGATGAAGGTCAGGTTCTGCCACCTGCGTGAGCGATGAAACCAGACCCCCACCGCTTCCACCGGGGAGCGGTCTAGCCAGGGCCAAACCGCCGCCCAGAGAAGAAGCAAACCGGGGATCAGGATCCCTCCTACTAGGCCACCGCTGATGGCAAAACCTGTGCCGAACTTGATGGTAGTGATGGTGACCAGCTCCTGCAGCCAGAGGAAATACCAGGGAGCCTTGGCCGGGTTGGGAGTGACCGAGGGGTTGGCCGGGTCCTCCAGCGGGGCAGGAATGAGTTGGGTGAGCACCATGGCCACTGCCAGGGTTGCCAGCCCCACCAGCAGCACCCTACGCACCAAGATAGGAACCGCATGAACCGTCTGCTCCTCGGTGTCCACCATCACCTGCTTGACCATGGGGGTCTCACCCTTCACCAGTCCCATGATCATGTAGTTCTTGCGCTTGGCAGGCTTAACCTCCTTCTTCCTCTCCTCCAGCGCCAGGTGGTCCTCGCAGGCCAGCCCCCCGTCCTTTCTAATCCGCCACATGTGCCAGGAGAAGAGCAAAAGAACCAGGGCGGGAAGGAAGAAGACATGCAGGGTGTAGAAGCGGATCAGGGTGTTTTGGGAAATCTCGTTTCCTCCGAGCAGGATGAAGCGGATCTGCTCTCCCACCAGTGGAGCGTTGCGGGCAATCTCGGTGCCAACCGTTATCGCCCAGAAGGCCAGCTGGTCCCAGGGCAACAGGTAGCCAGTAAAGGAAAGGAGCAAGGTAAGAAGTAGCAGTGCTATACCAATCAGCCAGTTCAGGGGCCGGTTCTGGCGGGCAAACACCCCGTTTCTGTAGGCGGCGGTGAGAAAGACCCGCATCATGTGAAGGAAAACCACCCCCACCATGAGGTGAGCGCTGATCCGATGGAGGTTTCTTAGGTAGCTGCCGTAGGGGATTACATACTCCAGATCCTTGATTGATGCGTAGGCCCGCTCGGTGGAGGGAACGTAGAAGAACATGAGGATGACCCCGGTCACCGTAAGGATGAGAAAGAGGATGGCCGAGATGGTGCCCAGCCAGAGGGAGTAGGACCAGGAGAGGGAGCGGTGGCTAACCCGGTTGGGAAACCAGTGGAGCAGGAAGTTGACCACAATGGCATCCCCCTGCTCCTTTTTGCTGCGCGGCCACCACGACCAGACCACCGATCTCCAGTCAATCTTTAGCAGACCAGCCAACTCTCTTAGGACTCTTGTGCCGGCTCTCGCCATTTAGCCTCCTTCCTCCAGTCGTAGGATTGGCTTCTAGGTGAAAAACCTCCAGCCGATCTCCACCTTCCTCCGCTTGTCAACGGTTAACGAGCCATCATCCGGGGAAATGAAGACCTCGTACCAATCAAGCGGCCTAGGAGCAGGTCCAGCGTAATTGGTGCCATCCCCATAAAACTTTGAGCCATGGCATGGGCAGTGAAACTCCCAGTGTTCCTCTATCATCTCCCGGCCTCCCCGCCCCCTGACCATCTTGGGCTTCTCTAGGGGGACATACTTCACCGTGCAGCCCAGGTGGGTACAGATGGCAGATATGCAGTAGAAACGGGTTTGCTTAGTGGCCTTATCTACTTCTTTGAACACGAAAGCCCGCTGCTCCGGAATGAAGTTGACCCCCTCGGCCACCTCCTCCGGCTTTCCCACCTTGAAGCGCTTGTTGGGCTCATAGAGCACCCGGGGAACGAAGGAGAGCAGGGACAGCCACCCCTGCCAAACCACCCCCAGGAAGACCGACAGGCCGGTGGCCATCCCCAGCCAGCGTCGGCGGGTAAAGAGGGGGCGGTCAATCTGCTCAAAGTCGGGCGCTACCTCACTTGCCACCTTCTTCGGCAGACTCACCTGCCCAGCGCCCCGCTCCTGCCCACTTTCCTCAGGCGGGGACTTCAACCTCTTCATACCACATCACCTCCATCGTCATGGCCTCAGTGGGGCAGCGGATGGCACAAAGCCCACAGCGGATGCAGAGCTCATCATCCTTGAGCATCACCGAGACGGGCCCGCCATCCGATGCCCCCGCCTCTTCCACCAACCTCCTCACCGTCTCATCGTCGCAGAGGATCTCAAGCTCCATCAGATCCACCAGCTTTAGGCAGTCGGTGGGGCAGACATCCACGCACCGGTTACACATCACACACAGGTCCGGGTTGTAGACCGTCTGGATATGGCAGGAGAGACACCGCTCCGCCTGGCGCCTGGCCTCCTCCGGCGAGTAGGTCTCTTCCACCTCGGAGATGCCAGTGCGTCGCTCAAAGTCCACCGTGGGGGGCGCCTTGCGCGGGTAGTTCTCATAGCCCTCCGGCTGCTGGTAGCGGTTGATGGGGAGCTTCTCAAAGATGAAGTGGACCTCGTGGCGCACCTCCCGCTTGCGCAGGTAGGAGTCGATGGAGAGGGCGGCCCGCTTCCCGTCGGCCACCGCATCAATGATGTTCCTGGGGCCGAAGGCCACATCACCGCCCGCAAAGACCCACTCGGCGGTGGTCCTCAGGGAGTCGGGATCAACCTTGATGGTCTTTCGCGGGGTGATCTCCACCCCATCCTCCGGCTTTAGGAAGGAGAGGTCGGCGGTCTGGCCGATGGCCAGAATTGCGGTGTCGGCCTCAAACTCCTCTACGATCTCCTCGTCATACTCCGGGTTGAAGCGGCCCTCCTCGTCAAACACCCGCTTCACCCTAACCA
>JALSIF010000262.1 GCA_026981635.1 bacterium
TCTGGACGGGGAGCAGGTGGTGGGGGTAGAGCCCGAGGTGGGCTACCTCCACCGGGGAATTGAAAAGTGCGCCGAGGTAAGGACCGTCCGGGGCATCCTGCCCCTGGCCACCCGGGTGGACATCCTCTCCCCCTACTTCATGGAGTGTCTGGTCTGCCTGGGGGTGGAGGAGATGCTGGGGGTTGAGGTGCCTACCCGGGCCCGCTACCTCCGGGTGGTGGTGATGGAGCTAAACCGCATCCTCAGCCACCTCTTCTGGTGGGGGCTTTATGGGTGGGACCTGGGGGCAGAGACCCCCCTCTTTCTGGCTGGGCGGGAGCGGGAAAAGCTTCTCGCCCTGCTGGAGGAGCTCTCCGGCTCCCGCTACCTGCCAAGCTACATCGTCCCCGGCGGGGTGAGGCGGGACCTGCCCCCGGAGTGGCCGGGGCGGGTGCTTGAGTTTCTGGCGGAGCTTGACTACCGGCTGGTTGAGTACCGCGACCTTCTCAGCGACAACTCCATCTTCCAGGCACGCACCAGGAGAGTGGGCGTGCTCGGGGCGGAGACTGCCATCGCCTTCGGGGTGACCGGACCGAACCTTCGCGCCTCGGGGGTGGCGATGGACCTCAGGGCGGAGCCGGGATTCCTGGCCTACCCGGAGCTTGGCGTAGAACCGGTGGTGGAGGAGGGGGGCGACGCCCTCTCCCGCTATCGGGTGAGGATGGGGGAGATTGAGCAGGCGGCAGGGCTGGTGCGCAGGGCCCTGGAGAACCTGCCCGAAGGTCCGATCAGGGAGGAGGTGGGACCGGACCCCAAGCTTCCCCCGGGGGAGGTCTTCGTGGAGGTGGAATCACCTCGGGGCAGGCTGGGGATGCTGCTGGTGGGGGACGGCTCACCCTATCCGGTCAGAGTCCACTTCAGGCCCCCCAGCCTGGCCAGTCTGTTTGCCCTGGACGAGATGCTTAGAGGCCACTACATGGCCGATGTGGTGGCGGTGCTGGGCTCCATTGATCCGATGGTGGCGGAGATTGACCGCTAAGCGCAAGCCTTAGGTTTGGGGTCTATATAGAGGATGCCTCCAGCATTCAAAAAGTACCTGGTCCAGAACTCGGTGCTGGACGAGCTGATGCGGCGGGGCTTCTCCATCGTGGGAGAGCCCCACTTTGACCGCTTCGTGCTCATCTTCCTCTACTTTGCCTTCACCTTTGTGCTGGTTCTCCTTCTAGTCCTCTACCTCACCTGGCTGGAGCGCAAGTTCCTCGCCCGCCTGCAGGGCCGCATCGGGCCCGACGTGGTGGGCCCCTGGGGGCTGCTCCAGCCCTGGGCAGATCTCTTTAAGTTTCTGCGCAAGCAGGACATCGTGCCCTATGTGGTGGACAGGTGGCCCCACCTTCTTGCCTCGGTGGCGGTCTTCATTCCCATCTGGGTGGCCTTCAGCTTCATCCCCCTGGGCAAGCTGGGTAACTACCAGGTGCTTGACCCGGTGACCGGCGAGCAGGTGCTTGACCTGGCCACCGGCCTGCCCAAGGTGGAGGGGGTCTACCTGGTGGGCAAGGACGTGGGGGCGGGGCTGATCATCGTGCTTGCCCTGGCGGCCATCAACATGACCGGCCTGATCATGGCCGGCTGGGGCTCCAACAACAAATACTCCATGCTGGGGGCACTCCGGGCCATCGCGGTGCTCAT
>JALSIF010000263.1 GCA_026981635.1 bacterium
CCCCTGGGCCATGAGCCGCTTGGCCTCCCGCTCCACCTGCCGGATCATGGCCTGGCGGAAGTCGGCCAGCTCCGCCCTCACCACCTCGTCAACCAGCTCCACCGCTTCCTGCCCCAGCCTCTGCCTCAGGGCGGCAAGTAGCACCGTGGGGTCCTCGGGGGGCCGTTCGGGCATCCTCACCGGACGAACAGGCTCTTCTCCCGGCTGGTCGCTTAGGCCGGTAAGAGAGACCAGCCGGTCCTCTCTGACCTTGACCCGCTTGATGATTCGGACTTTCTCTCGCTGACTAGACAAACTCTACCTCCCCACCACGGGCGATGATGATCTGACCTTCCTCCTCCAGCCTCCTGATGGTGGCCACGATCCGCTGCTGGGCGTCCTCCACATCCTTGAGCCTGACCGGACCCATGTACTCCATGTCCTCCTGCAGGGTCTGGGCGGCTCGCTGGCTCATGTTCTTGAAGATGCGGTTCTTTACATCGTCGCTTACCGCCTTGAGGGCCAGGGCCAGGTCCTTCATGTCAATCTCCCGGAGCACCAGCTGGATGGAGCGGTCGTCCAGCAGGCGGATGTCCTCAAAGACGAACATCCGCTTCTTGACCTCCTCGGCCAGCTCCGGGTCCTGGTCCTCCAGGCTTTCCAGGATGAGCCGCTCGGTCCCCCGATCCACCCGGTTGAGCACCTCCACCAGCGCCTGGATGCCCCCCACCTGACTGAACTCGGTCTCCAGCAGAGTGGAGAGCTTCTTCTCCATCACCCGCTCCACCTCCCTCACCACATCAGGGCTGGTGCGGTCCATGGTGGCGATGCGGCGGGCCACCTCCACCTGGGTCTCGGGCGGTAGTCCGGAGAGGATCTGGGAAGCCGATTCCGGCGGCAGGTAGGAAAGGATCAGGGCGATGGTTTGGGGGTGCTCGTTCTGGATGAAGGCCAGAAGCTGCTGGGGGTCGGTGCGCTTGAGGAAGTCAAAGGGGCTCACCTTGATAAAGGAGGAGAGCTTGCTGATGATCTCGTCCGCCTTGCCCGAGCCGAGCGCCCGCTCCAGCACATCCCGCGCATAGCCCACCCCGCCAAGGCTTATATAGCGCTGGGCAAGCAGCATGTTGTAGAACTCCTCCAGCACCTCCTCCTGCAGCTCGGGCTCAATCTTCTGGAAGTTGGCGATCTCCAGGGTGATGGATTCGATCTCCTCCTCCGACAGGTGCTTTAGCACCTCAACCGAAAGCTGCTGGCCGAGGGCGATGAGCAGCACCGCCACCTTCTGGCGCCCGTTGAGATCACTTAGTGCTCTGCGCGGCATCCTGCGACGGCTAACTCCCTTTACCTCCCATACCCGAGCTCACTGCTACCCTCTCCTAGTCCTCAAACAACCAGCTCCGCAGCACGCTGACAATATCCTCGGGCCGCTCCAAGATGAGGCGGCCGATCTCGCTTCTGAGCTTGCCTACCTTGGTCTCCTCCTCCTCTGGCACCTCCCGCAGGATGTACTCCTCCTCGGGGATGTCCTTGCCGATGATCACGTCAATCTTGCCCCCCGGCACTGCCGCGGTGACCACCCGGGCCGCCGTCCTAAGCCGGGCCAGGAACATGGCCACCACCCCGGCCAGGGCGAGCAGCAGGGCCACCCACAAGGAGATGCGGGTGACGGTCTCAAAGGTTCTCGCCCGCCGCTCGGCCGCCACCTGGGCGGAGATGATCGGGCTGGGCTGGACCTTGAAGGGCTGCCCCACTACCGTGATCTGGTCTCCCCCCTCGGGGTTGAAGCCCACCGCCGAAGCCACCAGGTCCCGTACCACCTGGGCCTTGTTGTCGTCCCACTCCTCGGTGTTGACCACCACCGAGACCGACTTGCTGACGATCTTGCCCAGCGCCTCCTCAATCCGGCTGACCTCGCGGTTTACCTCATACTCAATCTTGGTGCTCTCGCTCTCGGTGCCCAGGGCCTCCTGCCCACCGGTGGGCTGGGGCTCCTGGTAGCCGGGGATGTTGGTGGTGGTGCCGGGGACCCCTCCGGTGGGCTGGGCCTCGCCCAGTCCTCGCTGGCGGGTGCTCTCCAGCTTCTTGGGGATCCCCTCAGTTCCCACCACCGGAGCAAAGGTCTCGCTCTCGCGGGACTTCTTGTCAAAGTCCATCACCACCTCAACCTGGGCGGAGACGTTGCCCTGGCCGAAGATGGGCTCCAGAAGTCCCTTCAGTTTCTGCTGGTAGTAGAGCTCCACCTGCCGCTTGAGCTTGATCTGCTCGTTTGTGGCCACCGCCCCTCCCTCACTGTCACGGGGCCAGAGCAGGTTGGAATACTGGTCGGTGATGGTGATGTTTTCCGGGGTGAGGTAGGGGACCGAGTGCTCAATCAGGTGGACCAGGGCGTTTACCTGATTGGGGCCCAGGCTGGCGTTGGGCCTGAGGGTAAGTTGCACCGCCGCGGTGGAGGCCGATTCTCGCCCCAGGAAGGCGCTCTCCGGCGGAATGGTGACATTGACCGAGGCATCCACCACCTGCTCCAGCTGGCGGATGGTGCGAGTGAGCTCTCCCTCAATGGCGCGGATGCGCATCGCCTCAAGCTCGGGGCCGGTTATGCCAAGGCGAGCCTGTTCAAAGACCTCATATCCCACTACTCCCCGCGCCGGCAGTCCCTCACTGGCCAGCTCCAATCTGAGCTCCGGGGCTCGGTCCCGGGGAACCAGAATGGTCCTGCCTCCCTCGGCCAGCCGGTAGCTCACCCCCTTCTTCTTGAGCTCCTTGGCGATGGCTCCGGCATCCTTGCTGTCCAGGTCGGTATAGAGGACCTCAACTTCCCCCGGGGCGGCGCCGATGAGGCTCTTGGGCAGGTAGAAGGCCATGACCACAAGCAGCCCCAGCCCGATCAAGAAGACCGCCTTGCCGAGGGGCTTCAGGCTTGCCCAGAACTCACCGATCCGCTTGCCGATCTCCTCCATACCACGCTCCCTCTAGGGAGGATTTCCTCCCCCTGACAGCCCTGCCTGGGCCGATCAGATGGGCATGCGGGCGAGCTCCTGGTAGGCCTCCACCACCCGGTTTCTCACCTCCACTGCAAGGTTCAGGGCCAGCTCGGCCCGGGTGATGGCCATCACCACCTCCTCAAGCTCAACCGGCTCGCCAGCGGCGTAGGCCCGGGTGAGGGTGTCGGCCCTCTGCTGGAGCTCCTCCAGCTGCTCAATCTTTTTCACCAGAAGCTCACCAAAGCTCTGCCCCTCGCTTCGCTCCTCCCTGAGCGGAGCGGGCCTGCCCAGCCCTCCGAACCTCCCCTTGCTGGCCTCCCCTGTGAGGCCGCCGATAAAAAGCTCACTTCCCATCCTCACTCACCCCATAGCAGAGGCTTGCTACCTGGCCAGCAGACCGATGGTCCGCTGGGCGATGGACTTGGCCGTCTCCAGTACGGTGGCGTTGGCCTCCCAGGCGCGCTGGGCGGCGATCAGGTCCACCAGCTCCATCACCACATTCACATTGGGATACTCCACATACCCATCGGGCCGCGCGTCGGGGTGGCCCGGGTCGTAGACCAGCCGGGGCGGGGTGGGGTCGCGCTCAATGGAGGCGATCTCCACCCCCCTTACCTCCCTGCCCTCCACCTTGGCCCGCATGATGACCAGTTGCCGGCGGAAGGGCCCCCCCTCCGGTGTGCGGGTGGTGTTGGCGTTGGCGATGTTTCCGCTGATTACGTCCATCCACAGGCGGTTGGCGGTAAGCCCACTGCCGGCGATGGAAATAAGCTCTCCTATGGTCCCCACGTCCGATCACACCCCTTCCACTTTTTTGCCTTTCTGGTCGGAAGCGTCCATCATTCTTCCATCACCCATGACCTGCCGGCCGGTTAGACCGATCTTCCTCTAATCACCAGCCGGTAGAGCCCGATGCGTTTTTCGGCCATTGAATGCAGTGCCTCTATGGCGATGGCATTTTCGGCATGGGCCGCCATCTCAAGATCAATGTCCACCCCACTCTGGTCGTTTCGGTAGCGGGCAGGCAGGACAAGCTCCACCGGCTCAAGCCTCTCCAGGCGGGAGATCCTTTCCTCTTTGCTCCCCTCTCCGGTCATGATCTCCCTGAGCTTGCCCTCAAAGGCCACATCCCGCCTGCGATAGCGGGGAGTGTTGGCGTTGGCAATGTTTGCAGCGATCATCTTTTGGCGCCTCAGCCGCCCCTTCAGGGAGGCCTCAATAACCGCTAGGGTTAGATCAGAGCCCAGAACGTCCATCACGCCGCCTCCATCACCGCCAGCTCCTCCAGGTCGGAAAGACTAGCCTGCAACCTATCCAGTAGATCGGAGAGATAGCCCTCGTCTTTACCAATAAGCTCCAGCACCCCGGGGTCAAGGCCGCCGCTGGTTCCGTCCACCGCCATGCCGATGCCCAGGGCCAGGGAGGCGTGGTTGGCCAGGTGGACCACCGCCGCCATCAGACGAAACTCCTCCGGTGCCTCCAGCGGCCGGTAGAGGTGGAGGATGGCCTGGGAAAAGACCTCGGGCAGGTTCCACTGCTCCACCACCTTGGCCCCCAGCTCGGCGTGGTCAAAGCCCAGCACCTCCCGCTCCGCCTCGGCGAAGGTCTTGCCATCCTCCACCACCTTGGTGTAGATCTGCTCAAAGGCCTCAATCACATAGGTCTCCAGCACCGTCTTGCCGATGTCGTGGAGCAGACCGCAGACGAAGGCCTCCTCCGGGTCTAGCCGCCTGATGTCACTGGCCACCGTGCGCGCCGCCACCCCGGTGGCCAGGGCGTGGCGCCACAGATCCCCTCGCTTCATCCCGTAGCCCGGAGTGGGCTTGTCGTAATAGTCATAGAGAGCGATGGCGTAGATCAGCCCCTTGAGGGTCCTCAGCCCCAGAAGAACGATGGCGTCCATCACCGTGCTGATGCGGCGGGGAAAGCCATAGAAGGCCGAGTTGGCAAGTTTCAGGATGCGGGCGGTGAGTGCCTGGTCGGTGCTTAGCACCTTGGCCAGCTCACGGATCTCCACCTCCGGGTCCTGGATCATGGGCACCACCCGGTGCACCACACCGGGCAGGGGAGGGAGTTCCTTGACCTTGGCAAGGATCTCCTCCATGGTGGGCAGCTCCTGGTCCTTCCTCCTCTCGTCATCCCCAGCCATAGCTTCCTCCTGATCTCTGGTGTGAAATTCTACCGTCTAATATCCCGTATAGTCATTATTCATAATAATAATAATAAACAACTAACACAGAAGAATTAGCCTTCCTATCAGATGCAGTTCAGTCACTTATCTGTCCATTCCTTGCAACTGAGACGCCTAAGCGTCTTAGAAGCCCCAGACCCAGTCCGGCAAGGCCGTCCGGGAGGCGCCCCTAATCTTAGGGCTAGAAGCAGCTCCGTCAAGTGCTGATAAGGGTTCCCAGCGAGTTGTCCACAACAGTCCACCGCCTCAGTGCCCACCAGAGCGCAAGGAAAAATCTAAAAATCTTTTTCACTAACATAACCAAACAGGGACTAACAGCTTATCCCCCTCTCAGACCGAGGTCTCCTCCAGCAGGCGGGGAAGATCGCTGAGCAGGCCGGAGCGGTGGAGGAGGTCCCTAACCTCCTCACGGCTCAGGGGCTCCTGCTCCAGGGTGGAGTAGGCCCGGAGGGGCCGGTTGGCCACCGGGGCGAAGGGGTCAATTACGAAGTAGTCGTCAAACTCCTCCGCCACCAGCGACTCCTCGGGGCTCATCAGCTCCTCGTGGAGCTTCTCCCCCGGCCTTACTCCGATAGTCTCAATCTCAATCTGGCTGGGGCTAAAGCCAAAGACCGGGGCAAGCTCCTCAACCAGCACCTCCAGAAGGTCGGCGATCCTAACCACCGGCATCTTGAGCACATAGATCCGACCGCCCTCGCCCAGTCCCCCTGCCGCCAGCACCAGCTCGGCCGCCTCCCCCAGGGTCATGAAGAAGCGGCGCATCTCCGGGTGGGTGAGGGTGACTGGCCCCCCCTTCCTGATCTGGCGAACGATGGTGGGGATGACCGAGCCGCGGCTGGCCAGCACGTTGCCGAAGCGCACCACGGTAAAGGTGGTCTTGCGGCTCCCCTTCCACCGCTCGGCGCTGACCACCAGTCGCTCTGCCAGCAGCTTGGTGGCCCCCATGGTGTTTCGGGGGCTGACCGCCTTGTCGGTGGAGACCGCCACCACCCGCTCGGCCTCCGCCTGGAGGGCCGCCTCCACCAGGTTCTGGGTACCGATGACGTTGGTCTTTACCGCCTCAAAGGGGTTGTACTCACAGGCGGTGACATGCTTGAGGGCGGCGCAGTGGAAGACCACCTCCACCCCCTCCATGGCCCGCATCAGCCGCTCCCGGTCGCGGATGTCGCCGATGAGCAGCCTGACCCGCTCATACAGCCCCTGTTCCCTGAGCTCCTCAGCTAGGAGGTGCTGGGCAAACTCGTTGCGGGAGAAGACCCGACACACCCTGGCCCCCGAGGCCAGCACCCGCCAGAGGAGCTCCCGGCCGATGGAGCCGGTGCCGCCGGTGATGAGCACCGTCCGGCCGGTGAGGTAGCCTAGGGAATACTCCATCACGATAAGTCTATCGGCTCCCTCGCTCGCCGGTTGACCCTCCGCCGGCCTGGGGCTCGTTGCTAGAATGCCGCCGGTGAGTGAGCCCAGCCCCAAGCGCCGCTACACCGTCGCCCTGATCCAGTTCTCCCCCCGCCTGGGGGCAGTGGACGACAACCTCTCCACCATTGAGGACTACCTCCGCCAGGCCCGTGAGCGGGGCGCAGATTTGGCCGTCTTCCCTGAGCTTGCCCTCTCCGGCTACCTGGTCCAGGACCTGGCCGGCGAGGTATACCTCACCGAGCTCCCCCGCCCGGAGCGCAACCGCCGCTGGTGGGACCGGCTGCTAGACCTCTCCCGCACCCTCCCCCTGATAGCCGGCTTGCCCTACCGCGACGAGAGCGGCCTCTACATCGCCTCCGCCCTGCTTGCGGAGGGCAAGCTCCTTGCCCTCCACCGCAAGGTATATCTCCCCACCTACGGCCTCTTCCAGGACCAGCGCTTCTTTGACCGCGGCCAGCTCCCCACCCTGGCCGCCACCGGGGCCTTCGGCCGGCTGGGCCTGCTCATCTGCGAGGATGCCTGGCACCCCCTGCTGGTAAACGCCACCGCCCTGATGGGGGCCGAGGTGCTGGTCATCGTCTCCGCCTCTCCCGCCGGCGGCGCCGCCACCGAGGTGGCCTATTCTGCCGAGTGGTGGGCCACCTTCTGCTCCGTCTACGCCAAGCTCTTCGGCTGCTACGTCCTCTTTGCCAACCGCACCGGCAGCGAGGACGGGGTGATCTACTCCGGCTCCAGCCGGGTGGTGGACCCCTTCGGCCGGGTGGTGGTGGAGGCCGACGGCAAGGAGGGCAGACCCGCCCCCCTGGAGGACGGCATGCTCATCGCCGAGCTTGACCTGGAGGAGGTCTTCCGCGCCCGCACCATCCTCCCCCTGATGAGTGACGAGGACCCCCGCCTGCTGAGGGAGATCTTTGACCGCCTGACCGCCGGCTGGCAGAGTTTGCCGCCGGCCGCCTCCGGCAAGGCCCAATCAGGTGGAAGCTGAGCCGGCCAAGCCCCTCAGGGTGGGACTGCCCAACTACACCTTGGCCGAGCCCTACGCCCGCGCTTTCCCCGGGGCCCTGCGCCTGCCTCCCGCCGAGCTAAACCAGCTTGCCGCCCAGAACAAGTTGGATCTGGTCCTCACCAGCTCCCTGGCGGTGATTGAGCTGGGCCTTTTCCCCCATCCCCTCTATGGCATCGGGTGTTCTGGTGAGGTGATGAGCGTTCTTCTGGTGGGTGCGCCGCCTGAGGAGTGCGAGCGGCTGGTGCTGGACCCCGCCTCCCGCACCTCCAACGATCTCGCCCGGCTGGTGGTCCAGAAGCTCAGGGGTTCCCTTCCCCCCACCTCACACCGTCCTGCGGGAGTGTCCATTGATCCCTCTCCAGGGGAGGCCTGGGTGGTGATCGGCGACCCCGCCCTGGGCCTCTCAGGCGATCTCCCCCGCCACGACCTGGGCCGGCTGTGGAAGGAGCTCACCGGCCAGGGCTTCATCTTCGCCCTCTTTGGCCTCAGGGACGCCGGCCACCTGGAGGAGGCGAGCCGGGCCATCGCCCAGGCCCTGGAGAGGGCCGAGGAGGAGGAGTTTGCCTCCCCGGTGGAGATGCTGAGTGAGAAGGTGGGTCTGAGCAGGCGGGCCGCCCGCCACTACTTCGGCCAGTGCCTTGACTACCGCCTCACCGCCGACCACTGGCGAGGGCTGGAGCTCTTTATGGAGCTCCGCTCAGCCCTTTCCCCCTATCTCTGAGATCTTTTACTTCCCCGACCAGGTGGCAGGGGTGGGAGCCTTAGCCTGCCGCCCCCGACTGGACGATGTTTAGTTCAAGCTCCATCGGGGCGTTGAGCAGCCGGGAGATGGGGCAGCCCGCCTTGGCCGCCTCCACCGCCTGGCGGGCCTTGGCCTCGTCGCTCCCCGCCGGCACCACCACGGTGGCGGTAAGCTTGGCCAGGGTGATGGTGGGTGCCCCCTCCACCATCTCAAACTTTATGGTGCACCCTGCCTCAATCTTCTCCGGGGTAATGCCCACCTTGCCCAGCTCGGCCGAGCTGGCCATGGCGAAGCAGGCCGCGTGGGCCGCCGCCACCAGTTCCTCCGGGTTGGTCCCCGCCTCCTCGCCAAACCGCTTGGCGAAGTTGTAGGGGGTGTCAGAAAGCACCCCGCTCTCACTGCTCACCCAGCCCTTTCCGTCCTCCAGGCCGCCTTGCCAGACGGCGTTTGCCTTGCGCAGCTTCTCCATCGTGCTCCTCCTCAGAAATAGTTAGTCAGAAGGTAGTTTATCAGTCCCATCCCCCTGATGGGGAATGATAAGCTCCCCCTTCCGTGGCAGAGCTCAGGGCAGTCATCTTTGACCTGGACGGCATCGTGGCGGAGACCGAGCCCATCCAGATCGCCTGCTACACCGAGGCCTTCCGCCGGGTGGGCTTTCCCCTCTCCGCCGAGGAGTACCGCCAGAAGGTGGTCCTTGCCGGCATGCCCACCCGCGAGCTTTTTCGCTCCCTGGGTGGAAACGACCAGCGCTTTGAGGAGGAGCTTCTGCCCCTCAAGGACCGCCTCTACCGGGAGCGGGTTAGGCGGGAGCTCTCCCCCCGCCCCGGCCTCACCGAGCTTCTGGACGACCTTTCCCGCCACCGGGTAAAGACCATCCTGGCCACCGCCAGCCGCCGCAGGAACGCCCACTTCATCCTGGAGACCCTGGGCCTTGCCGACCGCTTCCTAGCCATCTACGGCCTAGAGGATGTGCTTCGCCCCAAGCCCGACCCGGAGGTATTCCTGGTCATCCTTACCGAGCACCGCCTCTCCCCCGATCAGGTTATCGCCCTGGACGACGCCCCCAAGGGGGTGAGGGCGGCGGCCGGCGCCGGCATAAGGTGCGTTGCCGTTCCCACTCCGGCCACCGCCGACGGCGACTTCAGCCTGGCCTGGCGCCGGGTGGAAAGCCTCACCGAGCTTAGCTACCGCTGGCTGGTGGAGGAGCTGGAGAAAGACCTAGGGTAGGCCCCCTGTCTCTTCCCCCTCCCCCTGCTTCTTGAGGTAGCCCCGCTCCCAGAAGAACTTGGGCACGCCGGCAAGGCAGCGCACGAAGATCAGCCCCTCCACCCTCACCCCCCGTTCGCAGTCAATGTAGAGGCAGGCGGGGACCGTCTCCGCCCAGGGGCAGGCCGCCGCCACCTTGCGCAGCGCCCGGCGCATGCTCCTTCCGGTCCAGGCCGAAGTGTCCACCACCGCGATGCGCTCAAACTGGCGCGGGATGTGGTCCAGGTTAAAGAGGGTAAACATGGGAAGACTTAGCTGGTTGGAGAGATAGACCGCCACCATCAGCCCCGAGCGGTGGATGCCCACCACCGTATCAAGGGGACCTTGGGAAGAGAGCTTCTCCCTGAGCTTCCCTAGGTCCAAAAACCACTGCTCGGGTGAGATGCGGCTTGATCCGGCCTCATCCTGCGGCTGCCTTTCCTTCTCTGCCTCGACTGATTCCATCGGGGGAATTCTAGGTGGCCGGGCGGGCCTGCGCCCTTGGGGCTATTATCGGCCCCATGGAGCTTCCGGTGGACCTTCGCTCTGACACGGTAACCAAGCCCTCCCCCGAGATGCGCCGCTGGATGTATGAGGCCGAGGTGGGCGACGACATCTACGGCGAGGACCCCACGGTGAACCTCCTTCAGGAGGAGGTGGCCGAGCTTTTGGGGACCGAGGCCGCCCTCTTCGTCCCCAGCGGCACCATGGCCAACCAGGTCGCCCTCAGGGTCCACACCCAGCCGGGCGACGAGGTCATCGCCCACCGGGACAGCCACTGCATCCACTACGAGACCGGCGCCCTGGCCGCCCTTTCCGGCTGCCAGGTGGCCGCCCTGGAGGGGGAGGGGGGGCTGTTTACCCCCGACGATGTGAGGCAGGCGGTGCGTCCCAGCCGCCCCTACCTGCCCCGCAGCACCCTGGTGGTGATGGAAAACACCCACAACCGGGGCGGCGGCACCATCTGGCCCCCCGAGCAGTTTGCCGCCGTCGCCGAGGTGGCCCACGAGCTGGGCCTTATGGTCCACCTGGACGGCGCCCGCCTGATGAACGCCGCGGTGGCCCTGGGCGTGCCCCCCACCACCTGGACTAGGCATACCGATTCGGTGGCCATCTGTTTCAGCAAGGGCCTTGGCGCTCCCATCGGCTCGGCGGTGGCAGGTTCTAGAGACTTCATTGAGGAGGCCCTCAGGGTGCGCAAGATGTTTGGCGGTGCCATGCGCCAGGTGGGGGTGATCGCCGCCGCCGCCCGCTATGCCCTGAGGCACAACGTTTCGCGCCTGGCCGAGGACCACCGGCGGGCAAGGGAACTGGCCCGGGGACTTGGGGAGATTGACCAGGAGCTTGGCGGTGGCCTCCTTTCAGTACCCGAGCCCCAGACCAACATCGTCATGGTGGACCTCTCCCCGCAGCGCCTGCCCGGGGCGGAGGAGCTAGCCCAGCGCCTCAGGTCGGAGCAGGTGCTGGTGGGCGCCTTTGGCCCCCACCGCATCCGCATGGTGGTCCACCTTGACCTCACCGACCAGTCGGTGGCCTTTGCCCTTGAGGTGTGGCACAGGGTGCTGGGAGAGGTGAGAAAAGGTTAGTTCGCAAGTGGCTAAATAGTTAGCCGGGAAGTAGAAATTATTTGTGCCCCAGTGGGGTATTAACAGGTGCGTGGTCCTCTCTCTCTGCCGCCCCCACGGCTGGACCACGACTTCCTCCGACAGCCCCGGTAACCCCGGGGCTGAAATTGCGTCCCCGCGGGGACGCCCTTCCTTCCTCCCCACGGTCCCCACCCTGGGGACCGTGCTCCTAACCAGTCTTAGACTTAACCCACCATGGGCCGATCTGTCAAGTCTCCCCCTCTCCCCAAGGGAGGGGCGGCCCTCTGGTGGGGCTAGAATGCCCCCATGCCGGCTGAGGTTTCCCCGCTCATCTCGGTGGAGTTTTCCCACCGCGGAACCACCCGCCGGATCACCGCTCCCCTGCCCCCTTTCCTCACCGCCGACTTCCTCCTCCGCCAGTGGGAGCTGGTCGGGGAGGTAGCCCCGGCCGAGGGGAGGGTGCTGGTGGTGGGGATGGGGGGGAGCATCCTGCCCACCTCCG
>JALSIF010000264.1 GCA_026981635.1 bacterium
GATCCGGGCTCTTTTGGTGGGCCAGTATGTGGGGCCGGTGAGGCAGGCCATCGGGGGCGAGAACATCGCCCCCAGCCTGGTCAACCTGGGCACCAGCCAGATCGCCCGCTTCCTGGAGGAGGAGCTTAGCCTGAGGAGGCTGGAGCTGCGCTTTGCCCCCGACCGCACCATCTACTTCAGCGTGGAGAAGGAGCTGGGCAAAGACTTCGTCCTGCTCTATCGGCGAAACTTCCACGCCCTGTTCAACGAGACTGAGACGGTGGGCATGCGCTGGGAGTTCCTCCGGCGCTACGGACTGGATGCGGGCATCCAGCTTGAGTTTGACCGCCGCAGCGCCACCGAGGGAGACAGCCGCATCTTCCTCTTCCTGCGCCGCCGCTTCTAGCCGTCCCGCCCCGGGCCGCTTGCTATCCTCTCTGCCGGGAGGTAGAGCCCATGGCGACCATGAAGGCAGTGGTATTTAGCGAGCATGGCGGGCCCGAGGTGCTCCGCTGGGAGGAGGTCCCCCGCCCCGAGCCGGGACCGGGCGAAGTGCTGGTGGAGATCAAGGCGGCGGGCATCAACCACCTGGACCTGTGGACCCGGATGGGGGTGCCGGGGGTAGAGCCCATGCCCCACATCCCGGGCAACGACGGGGCCGGCCTGGTGGCTGAGGTGGGGCCGGGGGTGAGCCAGGTGGAGGTGGGGATGGAGTGCGTGGTGGCCCCCGCCATCCCTGGGCCCTGGACCCTGGAGCGGCTGAGGGGAGATGAGAACCTGGGCAAGGGCTACCAGATCCTGGGCTACTCCACCCAGGGGACCCACGCCGAGTTCGTGCTGGTGCCCGAGGTGTGTATCATCCCCAAGCCAGATAACCTCTCCTGGGAGGAGGCGGGAAGCTACGCCCTCACCTTCCTCACCGCCTGGCACATGCTGGGTCCCAAGCGGGCAGATCTTCGCCCCGGCGAGGGGGTGCTGATCATCGGGGCCGGCTCCGGGGTGGGCAGCGCCGCCATCCAGATCGCCAGGCTCCTGGGCGCCGACCCCATCATCACCACGGCGGGAAAGGAGTTTGAGAAGAAAAAGAAGCTTGCCTTGGAGCTTGGCGCCACCCACGTGATCAACCACCTAGAGGAGGAGATCAGCCAGCGGGTAAAGGAGATCACCGGCGGGCGCGGGGTGGAGGTGGTCTTTGAGCATGTGGGGCCGGCGGTCTTTGAGGAGTGCATCCTCGCCCTCAGGCGGGGCGGGCGGCTGGTCACCTGCGGGGCCACCACCGGGCCCACGGTGGAGCTGGACCTGCGCCACGTCTTCTTCCGCCACCTCACCATCTACGGCTCCATGATGGGAAGCCAGGCCGAGCTTCTGGAGGCCACCCGCTTCATCGCCGAGGGGAGGCTGCGCCCGGTGGTGGACCGCACCTTCCCCATGTCCCAGGCGGCCGAGGCCCACCGCTACATTGAGGAGCGCAGGCAGTTCGGCAAGGTGGTGCTTGTTCCAGGTTAAAGATATGAGGGGCACGGCCCCCCCTCAAGGGGAGCCGCACCCCTCCGCTTCGCCTAGGCCGGAAGCTGCCCCCGGCTAGGGGGCAGCGCAACCTGCGTCGGTGTCGTCGTAGGGGTTGGGCTCCGCACTCACCAGCTGGTTGATCTCGGTGATGGCGCCGGT
>JALSIF010000265.1 GCA_026981635.1 bacterium
CGCCGCGCAGGATCTTCCAGCCGGGGAGAAACTCGCCCACCGGGCAGGAGCTAAGGTCAGACTGATAGATCAGCCGGTCCCCCGGCTCAAACCTGAAGCGTTCGGCGGCCCCCTCAATGGCCTGGGATAAAACGGAGGAGGGAACCAGAGCCATCAAGGCAAGGGCCGCCAGTAGAGCCTGACCGACTAGCTTCCATTCCCACCTGCTCATCCCGTTAAGCCTCCTTGATCAACTGGTGTGGGAATAGGTGCGGGTGAATTTTAGAACCTGCGGGTGGTAAAAGTGCTACCCAGATCCTCTTCCTGGGTCAAAGAAGAAAGCTCCCCGGGGAGGACTCGAACCTCCAACACACGGGTTAACAGCCCGCTGCTCTGCCAATTGAGCTACCGGGGAAGGGTTTTTAGGCCCTGCCCACTTCCCTCCGGGCCCTGCCCGCTCCGTTCTGGCCGGGCCTCACTAACTATACCTCCCGGAGGGGGGATAGATATTTAGCCCCTTTTGGCTGCGCTGTCAAGCCCCCGCCGCGCGGACCCTGAGCAGCCGGTGAACGATCTCTTCTGCCAGAATCACCTGAGCAAATCCGAAGGCCAAGGTGCGCAGGGCTCCGAGGTGCATCTCCTCACTTACCGAGGCAGTCCCATCTGCCGTGAAGAAGACCCGGTAGTCGCGCATGAAGGCATCCCTCGCCGTGGTCTCACAACAGAGGTTGGTCATCACCCCACAGATAACTAGGTCGCTGACCCCGAGGCAGCGCAGCACAATCTCCAGGTCGGTGTTGTAGAAAGCGCTGTAGCGGTGCTTTTTGATCACCTTCTCCCCCGGCCTGGGGGCAAGCTCGGGGATGATCTTTGCTTCGGGTGAGCCCTCTAACACCATCCCTTCCCACCAGAGTTTCATCATGCCCCCGTCCAGTTCGGCTGAGGTGTGGACGTGCTGAGTAAAGATCACCGGCCGCTCCGCTCTGCGGAAGGCTTCGATCAGCTTCCGGCACCGGCCTACGATGGCCGGTCCTCCACAGACGAAGGTGGGGGAGGCGGGATCCAGAAAGAACCTCTGCATGTCTATCACCAGTAGAGCGGCCTTCTCGGGGCGAAGCTTAATGCGGGGAGGGTTGAGCTCGGCGATAGCCTGTATCCAGGCTTTACTTTTTTCAGTCAGTGAGGACTGATCTACGTAGGGTTCATTCATACGCCCATGACGCAAGTTGAAGGCTGACCGGGGTCGGGGCATGGACACGCCCCGACCCCTGCAGTATAGCTCCACTCAATCACTGAGAGATCAGGTCAATCCAGCTTATGGTGGGAAGACCGATCCCGTTTGGTGCAGTGGGGGTTGAGGCAATGCGCCAGAAGGAGACCTGACTGGGGTCAATTCCAGTGGGCAGCTCACAGCGCCACGAGTCGTTGGCCGCCGAGGTGGGGTCGCCATCGGGCGGGAAGTCGGAGGGGAAGCTGTTGAACGTGCAGAGGAAGGGTTGGGCGGTGTCGGGGTCCTCAATGGGACTACGGTTGGGGTCAAGGGGTTGGATGACCAGCTGGAAATCGGGGCCGAAGAAGCCCAGGTAGGAGTTGTTCTGGCTGTCGGTTGCTGGGCTGACGTCTATCCCCTTGGTGTAGGGCAGGGGGCTCCCGTCGGAG
>JALSIF010000266.1 GCA_026981635.1 bacterium
CGGCGGTGGTGGCCACCGGCAGAAGCGACTACCCCAACCAGATCAACAACGTGCTCGCCTTCCCCGGGGTGTTCCGGGGGGCGCTGGACGTGCAGGCGGAGGAGATCAACCTGGAGATGAAGATCGCCGCCGCCGAGGCCCTGGCCCAGGTGATCCGGCCCCAGGAGCTGTCCCCCGACTACATCGTCCCCTCGGTGTTTAACCGGGAGGTGGTGAAGAAGGTGAGCCGGGCGGTGGCGGAGGCGGCGGCCCTGAGCGGGGTGGCAAGGAGGAAGCTGCGCGAGGCGCCGCTAGAAGAGGAGGAGGTGGGGCGCTACTCGCCGGGGCAGGGATTTGGCGGCTAGACGGCAGGCTGCGGGGCGGAAAGCTCCTGCTCAAACATCTCCCCCAGGGCGAGGACCCGGTGGTCGGCAAAGCGCGGGCCGATGATCTGGAGGGAGGCGGGGAGCTCGGCTCCGTCCTCTGCCCGCTCCCTGCCGCAGGGGAGCGCCAGGGCGGGAAGGCCGGCCAGGTTTGCCCCCACCGTGCAGATGTCGGAGGCGTACATCCTGATGGGGTCCTCCTTCTTCTCCCCCAGCCGGAAGGCAAGCTCGGGGGCGGTGGGGGTAAGCAGGAAGGCGTAGCGCTCAAAGAGTTCCCTGAAGCGGTGGGCGATTAGCGCGCGCACCTTCCTCGCCCGGTCGTAGTAGGCCTCAAAGTAGCCCGCCGAGAGCACCCAGGTCCCGAGCAGGATCCTCCGCTTCACCTCCTCGCCGAAGCCCCGCGAGCGGTTCTCCAGGTAGAGCTCATGGAGGTCCCTGGCCTTAACCGAAGGGCCGTAGCGGATGCCGTCGTAGCGGGCAAGGTTGGAGGAGGCCTCGGCGCAGCTTATGATGTAGTAGCTGGGCAGGGCAAGCTCACGAAGCTCGGGGAAGGAGACCTCCTCTATCTCATAGCCCAGCCCCCGAAGCAGCTCAATTGCCTGCCCCAGGGCCCGAAGCACCGGCTCCTCAATGAGGTCGGGGCTGGATAGCTCGCGGATGAGGCCGAGCCTTCCTTTCCGGGGCGGGTCACCTACGGCGGCGACGAAGTCGGTCGTGCCATCTGCCTGGCAGGTTGAGTCCATCGGGTCGGGCCGGCTGATGGTGTTCATGGCCAGGGCCACGTCCCTCACCGAGCGGGCGATCACCCCCACCTGGTCCAGGCTGGAGGCGTAGGCGATGAGGCCGTAGCGGCTGACCATCCCGTAGCTGGGCTTAAAGCCCACCACCCCGCAGAGGGCGGCGGGCTGGCGCACGCTCCCGCCGGTGTCGCTGCCCAGGGCCAGGTAGGCCATGCCGGCGGCCACCGCGGCGGCCGAGCCGCTGGAGGAGCCCCCCGGCACCCGGTCGGGGGCAACCGGGTTCAGGGTGGGGCCGAAGGCCGAGTTCTCCCCCGAGGAGCCCATGGCAAACTCGTCCATGTTGTTCTTGCCAAGGAGGAGGTTCCCCGCCCCCAGGAGCAGGCGGACGCAGGTTGCGGTGTAGGGGGGGACCCAGCCGGCAAGGATCCGGCTGGCGCAGGTGGTGGGCAGGTGCTCGGTGGTGAGGACGTCCTTTATGGCCACCGGCACCCCCCGAAGGACCGGCCTGCCGTCGGGGCAGGTGTACA
>JALSIF010000267.1 GCA_026981635.1 bacterium
ATATTAATTTTGCCTCAGATGGCCCTTTCCCGCCCCCAGACCCGGCGGGCAAGCTCCGCCACCCGGGCAAGCTCAGCAATCAGCGCCTCCTCCTGGGCCTGGCGGGAGGAGAGGGCAACCACCCTCCCACTCTTTAGGTCGAGTTCAACCTGGCTCAGATTAAGGAGCGCCTGCCGAAGCCTCGGGGGACGCCAGGCGTGGGCAGACCTCTCCAGGGGGTCAAAGCGCCATCTCACCCCCTTGATGCGGGCAACCTCGGGGTGATCCAGCGCACCGAGGGAGATGAGGTAGGCGAGGCGAAACTGGCGAGTGGTCCAGCTGAGGATGGCCAGGGGTTCATGTCCCTCCCTCAGCAGGCGGCGAAGGTAGGGAAGGGCGCTGGGGTCTCCCTGCATGAGGAGCTCGCTCAGGCGGAAGAAGTTGGTCTTGGGGTTGGGGTAGATCGCCTCCTCCACTGCCTTTTTGCCGATGGGCTCCTGCCCGTAGATGATGGCAAGCTTCCTAAGCTCGCTGTCAATTACCACCGGCTGAAAGCCGGCACTCTCCACCAGAAGCTTTAGCGCCTCCTGCTCAATCTCTAGCCCCTGCTCCCTGGCAAGCTCCCGGGCCAAGTCGTAGACCCTGGCCCGCCGGCCCATCTCCCGGTCGGTGTCAACCACCTTGCCGGGCGGGGAGCTGAGCAGGCGGTAGGTCTTGGTGCGGCCAAAATCCTCCAGCTTTCTTTCCCCCTCCTCAATCAGGTGGACGAAGATGAGCAGCTTGCGATCGCTAAACCTTTCCAGCAGGTCGGCAAGCTCCTTGAGCTCACCGGCGCTGAGGGAGAGGTAGCCCACATTGTCCGCCACCACCGCCTCCACAGGGGAGAATAGATCTTCCGAGCGCAGGGCCTCGCTGAGGCGCTGGATGAAGTTGTTTTCGGAGGGGCAGTCAATGCGGGTGTGGCTTGCGTCGCCGAGGATTTTTCTTAGCGCACGGCGAACCAGGAAGTAGTCGCTTCCCCTGATCAGGTGCCAGCCGGCCTTACCCTGCTCCATTGCGGCTAGCTCCGGTTTGTCTGGGGACGGCGACGGTTGAGGAAGTTTTTTACCCCCTCCACCCGCTCGTCACTGGCCCAGGCGAGGCCAAACAGCTCGCTCTCCAGCGCCATTCCTTCGCTGAGGGGGGTGGAGAGGGCGCAGTTTAGGGCTCGTTTGCAGCGGGCGATGGCCTTGCGGGGGTGCTTGGTGATGCGGCCGATGATGGTGAGGGCGCGCTCAATGAGCTCCTCCGGAGCCACCACCTCCAGCACCAGCCCCAGTTCCTGGGCGGTCTGGGCGCTCACCGGGTCGCCCGAGAGAACCATGCGCATGGCCTGCTGGCGCCCCACCAGGCGGGGGAGGAGCTGAGTGCCCCCCCAGCCGGGGATGAGCCCCAGATTGATCTCCGGCAGGCCCAGCCGGGCGCGGCGGCTGGCGATACGAAGGTCGCAGGCCAGGGCAAGCTCCAGGCCACCCCCTAGGCAGAGGCCGTTGATGGCCGCCAGGCTCACAAAGTGGGAGCTGGAGAGCAGGCCAAAGACCAGTTTGCCCATGTGGCTGAAGTGGCGCATGCGCTCGGGGCTCTTGTCCTCATTGAAGCTGCCCTCAATGTCAGCCCCGGTGGAGAAGACCTTGTCCCCCTCACCGGTGAGGATTACCCCCCGAATCTCTGGGTTCTGGTCGTACTCGGTAAGAAGCTGGCCCAGTTCGGTTACCACCTCCTCGTCCAGGGTGTGGTAGGGGTCGCCCGGCTTTATGAAGGTGAGTACTACGGTGTAAAGCTCGGGGTGGTACTCAACGGCAAAGTTCTCCTCAACCGCCACGGCAACTAGTCTAACAACCCGGCCATCACCTGATCTGGGGGGGCGCTGGGGGTAGGGGCGATAAAATCGGCCCGTCGCTACTCTCAAGAGGAGCACCGGGCCATGTTTGACTATGTGGAGCGTCTTCGCCAGGTTGACCCAGAGCTCTGGCAGGTGCTGGCAAGGGAAGCCCACCGCCAGCACTCCAAGCTGGAGCTGATCGCCAGCGAGAACTTCGTCCCCGGCGAGATCCTGCTGGCCA
>JALSIF010000268.1 GCA_026981635.1 bacterium
GGCTCGCCCCTGCAGAACAAGTATGCCGAGGGCTACCCGGGCAAACGCTACTACGGCGGGTGTGAGTTTGTGGACATCGCCGAGAGCCTGGCCATTGAGCGGGCCAAGCAGGTTTTTGGGGCCGAGCACGCCAACGTCCAGCCCCACGCCGGAGCCCAGGCCAACCTGGCGGTCTACTTTGCCTTCCTAAAGCCCGGCGACACCTACATGGGGCTTGCCCTGGACCACGGCGGGCACCTCACCCACGGCCACCCCATCACCATCACCGGTAAGTGGTTCAACGTGGTCCAGTACCGGGTCCACCCGGAGACCCACCTGGTGGACTTTGACTACCTGAGGGAGAAGGCGCGGGAGGTGAGGCCCAAGCTGATCATGGCAGGGGCTTCCGCCTACCCGCGGGCCTTTGACTGGGCGGCATTTCGGGAGATCTGCGACGAGGTGGGAGCGGTCCTGGTGGCCGACATCGCCCACTACGCCGGGCTGGTGGCGGCCGGCCTCTACCCCAACCCCTTCCCCCACGCCGACGTTGTCACCACCACCGTCCACAAGACGCTGCGCGGACCAAGAAGCGGCATCATCCTCTGCAAGGAGGAGTTTGCCAAACAGATTGACCGGGCGGTTTTTCCCGGTATCCAGGGTGGGCCGATGATGCATGTGATCGCCGCCAAGGCGGTGGCCCTGAAGATCGCCCAGACGGAGGAGTTCAGGCAGTACCAGCGTCGGGTGCTGGAGAACGCCCGGGCGATGGCCGATGCCCTGATGGCGGAGGGGTTCTCCCTGGTAAGCGGAGGAACCGACTGCCACCTGCTCTTGGTGGATGTGAAGAAGTCCCTAGGGCGAACCGGCAAGTGGGCGGAGGAGCGGCTTGACCCGCTGGGCATCACGGTGAACAAGAACACCGTCCCCTACGACACCGAAAAGCCCTTCATCGCCAGCGGCATCCGGCTCGGCTCGCCCGCCCTCACCGCCCGCGGCTTTGGCAAGGAGGAGTTTGTTGAGGTCTCCCGCCTGATCAGCCTGGCCCTAAAGAGCGAGCCCAGCGAGGAGCTGGACAGCCAGATCAGGGACAAGGTGAGAGAGCTTTGCGAGCGCTTCCCCATCTACCGGGAGTGGTGGCAGGGGGAGAAGCTGGCCGAGGCATCGGCGGCCGGGGGAGAGTAGGGGAGAGGTCCCGAGGCGGCCCTTCTTGTTAGACTAGCGCCGTGTTCCTGGTCCCGCTGAGAGACGAGATCAGAAGCCGCACCGTCCCCTACGTCACCTACTCCCTGATCATCATCAATGTGATCATTTACCTCTGGCAGCTCTCCTTTCCCCGCATCGGCGAGTTTGCCGGCCTGGAGGCCTCGGTGCTCACCTTTGGCTTTGTCCCCATTGAGCTTGCCAAGGGGGTGGACGTAAACCTCCCCACCCCGATTCCTGCCTGGCTGACCATCTTTACCTCCATGTTCATGCACGGGGGCTTTGCCCACATCCTGGGCAACATGTGGTTCCTGTGGATCTTCGGGGACAACGTGGAGGACCACCTGGGCCACGGTCTCTACCTGCTCTTTTACCTGCTTGCCGGAGTGGGGGCGGCGCTGCTTCAGTTTTTGGTGAACCCGGTCTCGGACGTACCGATGGTCGGGGCCAGCGGCGCCATCTCAGGGGTGCTTGGCGCCTACTTCATCATGTTTCCCGGCGCCCGCATCGTAAGCCTCTTCTGGTACTTCTGGTTTATCCAGACCATCGCCATTCCCGCCTACATCTACCTGGGCTACTGGGCGCTGATCCAGTTTCTGGCCGGCATGGTCTCCCTGGGGGCGGGGGCCAAGGGCGGAGTGGCCTTCTGGGCCCACATCGGGGGGTTCATCGTCGGCCTGATCTTTGGCTATCTGCTTCGCACCGGTCGCATCGGCATCACCCGGAGGGAGGTGCTCTACCCCGGCAGTCTCAGGCCATCGGGGATGGAAATTGGAGCCACCGCACCAGACATCATGGCCGAGGCACCATTCGCCGATGAACAAGAGCCCACCCCTGAGCCGGAGGTCAGCCTGGTGGCGGGGGACCCGAGGATTGAGGCCCTCATCGCCCAGGGCAACATGCGCCAGGCCCTGAAGCTTGCCCGCGACCTTCGTCTGGCTGCCATCCACCGGGACGACCTGGAGCTTGCCCGCCTCTACGACGAGTATGTGCGCTATCTCAGGCGCTACCTCTAGCCGGTGCGGGCCCGCCTAACTCCGGCGATCACCTCGGCCATCTTGCCGTGCAGTGTGGGGTTCGCCGCCAGGGGGTTGGGGTGCCAGAGGTCAAGCGGCCCTCCACTGAGGTCGGTGACCACCCCTCCCGCCTCCTCCACGATCACCCACCCTGCCGCAACGTCCCAGGGATAGAGCTTCAGCTCCCAGAAGCCGTCAAACCGCCCGCAGGCCACATAGCAGAGGTCAATGGCGGCGCTTCCTGCCCGGCGGATGGCCTGGGCCCGGTGCATGAAGGCGGCAAAGAAGTCCAGGTTGTCTTCCTCGCTCTCGTGGACATCGTAGGGAAAGCCGGTGGCCAAAAGGGCACGCTCCAGCTCCTCCTCCGGGGAGACCCGGATGGGGCGGCCGTTAAGCAGGGCGCCCGCCCCCCGCTCGGCGATGAAGAGCTCGTCGTGGACCGGGTCGTACACCGCCCCCAGCACCACCTCATCCCGCCGCATAAGCCCTACGCTGATGGCAAAGATGGGAAAGCCGTGGGCGAAGTTGGTGGTCCCGTCCAGGGGGTCAACCAGCCATAGAAAGTCGCTTGAGCCCTGCTCCTTTGCCCCTTCCTCGCCTACGATGGAGTGGTCAGGAAAGCGCTCCCGGATGTAACCTGCGATGAACTCCTCCGCCTTGAGGTCGGCCTCGGTGACCAGGTTGATCTTTCCCTTGTGGCCGATCTCAGATTCCTTGAGGCGGCGAAAGTAGCCCATCACCACCTGCCCCGCTCCCCTGACCAGCTCAATGAGCGCTTCCCTCAGACTTGGCACGGGCCCATTGTAGGTAGATGGGCAGAGCGAACTGGGTAGAAGTTAGGGTAGGCTAACATTAAGTGAGCCCAAAGGGAGAACTGGGAGATGGAGAGATTTCACAGCCAGATGACCCTGAGCGAGGCCTTCGCCACCCACCCGGCGGCGCGGCAGATCTTTGCCTACTTCCACATCGGCGGCTGCCACCACTGCGCAGTGGACGAGTCAATGACCATTGAGCAGGCCTGCCAGCAGTATGGCGTGCCGGTGGAGATCCTGCTTGATCAGCTAAACAGGCTCCCCACTCCCCAGAGGCCGGCCGCCAAGGAGGGGGAGTAGGGCAGGGGAGGAAGGCCCTCGGGCGGGAATAAAACCTGTTTCCAAGGCACTAGACTTTTCTCGCCTTGTCACTCCGCTTTGGTTCAGAGGGAGCCCGCGGCATCCTGGGGGTTGAGTTCACCTACCGTGATGTGCTCATGGCCAGCCAGGCCTACCTCAGGGTGCTAGGAGAGGAGGCTAAGCGGGGCCTGGCTGTCGGCTACGACCGCCGCTTCATGGCCGAGTGGTTCGCCCAGACCCTGGCCAGGGACCTTGCCCTGGAAGGGGTGGCGGTCCACCTCACCGTCTCACCGGTTACCTCCCCGCTGCTCTCTGCCCTGGTCAGGGCCCGCCGCCTGGGGGGCGGGGTGATGCTTACCGCCAGCCACAACCCCTATCCCTGCCTGGGGGTAAAGTTCAAGTCCTCCGCCGGTGGGAGTGAGCCGCCCGAGCGGATGGCCCAGGTGGAGGAGGAGCTAAGCCGGCTGGGGGAGGTGAGGGTGGCAAGCCTTCCCGCTCTGCGCTCCGATGCCCTGGCGGCGGGGGCGGAGAACCTCACCCCGGCAGGCTACCCCAACTTCTTCGGCCTGCTTCAGCTTGAGCTTAGGCTCTCCCCCGAGCGGTTTGACCGCCTGGTGGTGGTTGACTTCATGCACGGGGCGGCAGCCGAAGTGGCGCCGGCAGTACTGTCCACCTACCTTCCCTCCGGTTCGCTCACCTACCTTCGCCGGGAGCGGGAGGTAACCTTCGGCCAGAGCAGCCCCGAGCCGGTGGAGGAGTTGCTCTCCCCCCTCTGCGAGGAGTGCAGGCGGCAGGGGGCGATAGGTCTTGCCTTTGACGGCGACGGCGACCGACTGGCGGTGGTGGACGAGGCGGGGGAGGTGTTGTTCAGCCACGAGGTCTACTCGGTCCTCCTCCACCACCTGGCAAGGGAGCGGGGGCTTTCAGGCACCGTGGTGAGGACCTCCACCCTGAGCAGGCGGATAGACCGGCTGGCCGAGCGGATGGGCTTTGAGGTGAGGCAGGTCAAGGTGGGCTTTAAGCATGTTGCTCCCGCCCTGATGGAGCCGGGCGTGCTCATGGCGGGAGAGGAATCGGGGGGATTTGGCTTCGGCTTCTACCTACCTGAGCGGGACGGGATACTCGCCGCCCTCCTCTTCCTGGAGGCGGTCCAGGAGAGTGGCATGGGGGTGAGGGAGTGGCGAAGCTTCCTGGACGAGATGCTTGGCCCCACCTTCTATCACCATCTGGACCTGCCCACGACCAGGGCAGGGGAGCTGGTCTCCCGGATCGCCGAGCGCCCACCTGGGCAGGTGGCGGGCCTGAGGCTTGCCAGGGTTGAGTGCTGGGACGGGGTTAAGCTCCACTTCGGGGATGAGGCCACCCTCCAGTTTCGGGCTAGCGGCACCGAGCCCCTGCTTCGCATCTACGCCGAAGCGGACAGCCGGGGGCTGCTCAACCAGCTTCTCCACCTGGCAAGGAGGGTGGTGGAGGAGTCTTCGGACTAATCATCTGCCGGCTGCTAGACCTGAGTCTTGGGGAAGAAGGTGGCCGTGATTAAAGAATGATGGGGTTTGCCTAAGTTTGTGTAGAAAGAGAAACTTGAGAGTCCATGATGAAGGACATCTTGAAAGAGGGACTGGGAAGAGGATGCTTTCCTTTTCATCTGCCCACCACGGCTGGGGGATATTGCCCCCACCACCACTACGGGGCATCCGGGGTGGGCTATTCGCGAAAGGCTTTGATACCTAGGGTAAGAGCTCCCCTCAGAGCAGGGTCTCAAGCTCGTGCTTGAGGCTGTGGTAGTCGCGGAAACCCACCATGATCTTCTCCTGCTTGCCGTCCTTGAAGACCACCATGGTGGGAACGGCGCTGATGCCGAACTGCGTGGCCAGGTTGGGACTTTCGTCGGTGTTTACCTTGACCACCTCAAGCTTGTCCCCCAGCTCGGTGGCGATGCGCTCAATCACCGGCGCCAGCATCTTGCAGGGGGGACACCAGGTGGCATAGAAGTCAACCAGCACCGGCTTGGTCTTGCTGGTCTCAATGACCGCCTGCTCAAAGTCAAGCTCGCTTATCTCCTTGGGCATGTGAGGGTTTCTCCTCCGCTTGGTTTTGCCTTTCTCCAGGTGGGCTACCTAGCTTACCAGCCCACGCCAAAGTCTATATACCGGCCGGTCAGAGGGGAAAATCTAGCCGCTTAGCTAGACGGCAGGTAAAAGTCCGGGCGAGGAAACTCCCTTAGACCACCTTCACCTTCGGATTTAAACTGCCAGGGAGGCTTTGCTCTCCTCTCCCCCTTACCTGCTGGCATTCCCTGCCTGCGGTCGCTGCTTTGGGGAAGCACCTGAGCTCTTGGTGTGTGCCTTAATCCGTCTTTCCCAATCCTGTATTGAAGCCAGGCAGAGCTGGGCCCTGGGGGTCACGTAGGTGCCGAGGATATACTCGGCTATCACCCTACCTCCATCCCCATAGGCCCGCCAGTAGAAATAGTCCGGTGGGCAATCCGCCATGGCCTCTGGCCCACCGTTGTTTTTCAGGTACTCCCTGGCCTCTTCAACCGAGAGCAGATGAACCAGCAGGTCCCCCGGAGAGGGATTCCAGGCCTGCCAGTCAACCGGTCGGTCCCGGTAGAGGTTCCGTGGGACGGGAAAGAGGTTCCAATCTCCACCAATCTCGGCAAGCTCTTCCAAGCTCAGACTCTCGGGATCGCTGACCCCGGCCTTCAAGGCATCCACCAGTGCGTTACCCACCCCGTTTGGCCAGGTGACGATCTCCAAAAGCTGGGCCCTTTCCTGTTCGGAAAGCTCATCCCAGGTGGGATGCCCGGCAGCCGGTTCAATGGCCCCGAAGCCTTGTTTTACGTAGGGGAAACCCACGAAGTAGGACTTGAGCACTACCTCCTTTCGCGCAAGGGGCCAGTTGCGGGGATCGTTTGAACCCGAAGTGGCGGAAACCTTGGCAGCAGGGCCAGGCTGAGAGCTCTTGTCCGCCGCGTCGGGATTGCACCCCGAACTGAAGGCAGGAATCATGAGCAGGGTTGCAAGAATCACGAGTCCTCAGCTTTTTTCCCCTCATCTTCTCAGCCTCCTATTCTTGGCTTAGCTAATCTTTTCATCTCTGCTCTATAGGCAACCTATAGAGCTATTATGGAAAATACCTTAGCAACAAGCATGGGATACTTTCCTCCCATCTCATTGCCCTCCTCAATGTAGTTAATCTAATTGTAACTGACTCTTGGCCGGATGTCAACCATGAGAGATGTCATTTGAAAACCTAGCCTACTAAACATTTGACGGCCCCTTAAGTTGGGGCTATACTTCCCCTTGCAGTGTCGGTCTTTGATGAGATCCGCGCCCGGGCCGACCTCCTGGAGGAGGTCAGGCGGGTAAGCCGCAAGGTGGTAAGGCGGGGGCGAAGCTGGTACGCCCTCTGCCCCTTCCACAACGAAAAGACCCCCAGCCTCAGCGTTGACCCGGTTAAGGGCCTGTGGCACTGCTTCGGCTGCGAGCGGGGCGGCGACGTAATCGGGTTTGTGGCCGAGGCGGAGCACCTGGACTATGTGGAGGCGGCAAAGCTCCTCGCCGAGCGGCTGGGCATCCCTTGGAAAAGTTCTGCCCGCTCGGGGGGAGAGCTTGACCGGATGAGGAAGGCGATGGCCCGGGCCCAGCAGGTCTTCAGCGAGGAGCTTCGCGGGACCAGCCACGGGGTCAAGGTGAGGCAATACCTGCGCTCGCGGGGGATAGATGAAAAGCTTGCTGCCGAGTTCGGCCTGGGCACCACCCCCCAGGGGCTGGACAGCCTCTACCAGCGGCTGAGCAGTGAGGGCTTCCGCGAGGAGGAGCTGAGGAAGGCGGGCCTCATCTCGGTTAGCGAGCGGGGGCCGATTGACTTCTTCCGTGGGCGGCTTACCATCCCCATCCACGACCACCTGGGCCGGCTGGTGGCCTTCAGCGGCCGGGCGCTGGCCGAGGGGCAGGAGCCCAAATACCTCAACTCCCCCGAGACCCCGCTGTTTCGCAAGCGGCGCACCCTCTACAACCTCTACCGGGCCAGAAACGCCATCGCTAGGGAGGGGGCCATCGTGGTGGAGGGCTACATGGACGTGATCGCCCTCCACCAGGCGGGAGTTGAAAACGTGGTGGCCACCTCGGGGACCGCCCTGTCGGTGGAGCACGCCAGGCAGCTTGGCCGGCTCACCGACCGCATCTACCTCTGCTTTGACGGCGACCCGGCCGGGGTGAAGGCGGCCTTCAGGGCGGCGCTCAGGTTCCTGGAAGCAGACCTCGTCCCTCGCATCGTGCTGCTTCCAGAAGGGATGGACCCCGACGACCTGGTGCGAAGCCAGGGCAGGGAGGGGTTTATGCGCAAGCTTGACAACAGCGTGGGGCCGGCATCACTTGTCGCCCGCCTGGCTGGCCAGCAGAGCGAAGACCCCACCGCCCGGCGGATGGCCCTGTTTGAGCTGGGAAGGGAGATGGTCCAGGCCACCAGTCACCCGGTGATCAGGGATGGACTGATTGGAGAGATGGCCTCGCTCCTCAAACTTTCACCGGAGGAGCTTAGACAAAGCTATCTTTCACCCTCCCAGTCTCGCGGGGGGGCAGCCAGGCCGGCGGGGCTGGTGAGGCTTGCCGGCCACGCCCGCTTCTCGCCTGAGCGCCAGCAAGAACTGGAGAGCGAACTCATAGCCCTGCTTATGTTGGCGGGGCAGGAGCTTGGTGAGATTCCAAGGGATGTGCTTGAGCTTGTGGAGGCCATCGCCTTATCGCCCCAGGCGGAGGAGGCGCTGAAACTAGCCCTGGCAGGGGAAGGGGAGCTTGTGGGCTTTCTTTCCAGCCAGCCAAGCGAGTTCAAGAAGAGGCTTAGTAGACGCTACCACCTGTTTCTGGAGCGGCTGGAAGCTTCCCCTAGGCTGGGGGTGGAAGGAAACGGTGAGGAGGGGACAAAAGGGTGGGAGCGCATGCTTCACCGAAGTCTGCTTCTTGCCGCCTACAAGCTTTATCGCTTTCATCTTGATCGCAAGATAAATGAGCTTAGGGAGGAAATTAGTCGGCTCCTCAGCGGGACAGATCGGGAGGAGGGGCTTGAGGCCATCCGCCGCAAGCAGAGGCTTGAGCAACTCAAGAGAGAGATAGAAGGTGAAATCCGTCGTCTGATCAGCCGTCCCGAGGAGGAGGACTAGGTCTCTCTGCCCTCCGGTTCGGGCAGGCTTGCCACCAGGCTTAGCAGGATGCCGATCCCCACTGCCACCGCAAGCAGAGGGAGGGCCTTTAGGGCCAGGCCCGCAAGGGGGCCCATAAAGCGCATCATAAAGCCCATCCCCAGCAGGATGAGAACAAGGTTGAGCAGGCCGGCGAGGTTCTGGGGGCGGTAGCCAGATCCGCTTCCCCAGTGGGAGGTAGCAAAGGAGAAGAGGTCCTCCCAGCGTGGGGCCCGGGCCCCTGCTTGTCTTCCCGCCGAAGCGCCAGAGAGGATGGTCCACCTGAGTCCCCACCAGCGCCTGAGCAACTGGTATGAACGGGTAATCTCCTTGGCCCGCTCCTCGTCACCGCCGTGGTCGGGGTGGTGGGTGGCCATGAGCTCCCGGTAGCGCCGCCTTACCTCGCGCCAGGGAGTGTTGGGAGCAACCCCCAATGTCTCCATCGCCTGCCTTAACTCAGCCGGGGTGGGGAATCGCATCGCAACTCAGTATAGCCCCTATATAATCCCTGCCCAGTTTGGGAGCGAGGTGTCGCCCATGGCAGAGTGGCAGCGGACCTTCGTGATGCTCAAGCCCGACGCGGTGGAGCGGGGGCTGATCGGCGAGCTAATCGGCCGCTTTGAGCGCAAGGGCCTGCGCATCGTTGCCCTGAAGCTCATGCGGGTAAGCCGGGAGCTTGCCGAGCGCCACTACGCCGAGCACCGGCAGAAGCCCTTTTTCCAGGGGCTGGTGGATTTTGTCACCTCGGCACCGGTGGTGGTGATGGCCCTGGAGGGGGAGGAGGCCATCGCCCAGGTACGTACCCTGGTGGG
>JALSIF010000269.1 GCA_026981635.1 bacterium
TTAAGTTTGACGCCCTGGTCTCCAACCCGCCCTATGTGGACGAAGAGAGCGCCCACCTGCTCTCATCGGAGGTAAGGCGCTTTGAGCCCAAGGTGGCCCTGTTTGGGCAGGGGGGAAGGGCGGGGACGGCCGCCTTCTGCAGGCTTGCGGAACTTGGCAGGATGCTCCTCCGGCGGGGGGGAGTAATCGCCTTTGAGGTGGGCGTGGGCCAGGGGGAGGAGGCGGCGAGGCTCCTTGGGGCAGGTTTCCGGCAGGTACGAACGATCAGGGACTTGCAGGGGATAGTGCGGGTGGTTCTGGGGGTGAGGCGGTGATCGGCGAGGTGCCCAGCTCCCAGGACATTGACCGGGCGGTGGAGCTTCTGGTCCGGGGCGAGGTGCTAGCTCTTCCCACCGACACGGTCCCGGGGATGCTCAAGGCGATGCTCTCGCCCACCGCACCGCGGAGGCTAAACGAGCTCAAGGGTCGGCCAAGCTCCCAGCCGGTGGCCATGCTTGCCCCCTACGGGGGGGAGGTCCACCGGGGGCTGGCTCCGCTGGCCTACCGGGCCCGGCTGGGGCGCTACTTCCCCGGCCCCCTCACCGCGGTGGTCCGGCGAGAGCTTCTGGTGGAGCTTTCCGGCCTGGAGTCAACCCTCGTCCCCTACCGGACGGTGGGGGTCAGGGTGGTGGCCTCCTACTGGCTGTCGGAGCTCATCCGGCGGCTGGGGGGCGGGGTGTGGGCCACCTCGGCCAACCCCACCGGCGAGAAGCCAAGCCTGGACAACCTGCCCAGCGGGGTGGTGGTGATGCGGGCAAGTTACCAGGGGCTGGGGGTGGCAAGCATGGTGGTTGACCTCACCGACCCCGCCGCACCCAAGGTGCTTCGGCCCTTTGACCACCGCGAGGGGGTGGGGCTGGTAAGCCCCGAGGCACCCCTGGTGAGGGCGCGGCAAAAGCTCATCTACCCGGGGCTGTTTGAGCTTGCCTCCCCTGCCCGAAGCTAGTCCTGCCCGTATTGCTTCCTAACGCACCAGCAGGGTCACATCCTGGAGGTTGGGGATGATCTTCTCCTGGGCCAGGTTCTTATAGAAGGTGAGGAAGTTGTCCTTGTTCTGAGTAGCATCCCCGAGGGTTGGACGGTTGCCTCCGGTTAAGTAGATGGAGTCAAGGAAGGACAGCACGATGTCGGTGCCAGCGTCGGCGTTGATCTTGATGGCCACCGAAATGATGGCCACGTCCTGGCTGGGCACTACCTCCTCGGTGGCAAAGCTGGTGCCGGACAGACGGCCACCAAAGGCCCACTCGGTCACGTTGGCCAGCTCCTCGGTGGTGGTCCAGTCAACCGAACCGTCAGCGCCAATGGTGCCGCGGACAACCCTAACCTTTTTCAGCGGCGGCAGGCCGTTGGCCACGTCAAACAGCGGAGCAGAACCGCCCAGCGCCTCAGCCGAACCAAGGTCGTAGATGCCGTCGTCGGTCTCCGGCAGGTAGCGGCCCTGAAAGCCGGCCAATCCAGAGCAGTCGGGGAGCAGGGGGACGTCGGGGGGACCAGGGTTGACTGACTGGGGGAAGGCTACGAGGGAGATGGCCTCCTGCGGACCCCAGACGAAGTCAATCACCGCGTCGGCGAAGGCGTTGCTTCC
>JALSIF010000270.1 GCA_026981635.1 bacterium
GTGAGGCTTGCCTACAAGCGATGCCCCATTGTATTCAAATCATTGCCCCGATTCAAGGGGATTACGACAAATGGATGCTCGGGGTGAAGCCTTAGCGGCGAAGCTTTTAAAGATTCAAATCATTGCCCCGATTCAAGGGGATTAAGACTAGCTGATCCAGCACAAACTCGCCGGGGTCGTAGTCAACAGCTTCATATTCAAATCATTGCCCCGATTCAAGGGGATTACGACGCCACTGCGGCCCCGATGTGGGGGGCGTGGGCGTCCGGGCCGGTCATTCAAATCATTGCCCCGATTCAAGGGGATTACGACTTCCCTCCTTGATAAAGGCGGGGAGCTCTTTTTTGAGCTCCCCATTCAAATCATTGCCCCGATTCAAGGGGATTACGACGAGAGAGTGTGAGCACAGACCTTACCCGATAGGCACCACCTCCATTCAAATCATTGCCCCGATTCAAGGGGAATAAATATAAATAGGCTATCTATAGAAGTCACAGAGATTCTTGATTTGGAAGTCTGGTTTTCATATGTCTGCTGGGGTGTGGGATAGCCGGTCTGGGTGCTAAATTCGGTCAGTTGATTAACCGACTGCCAGCGAGGCGGGCCACCTCTTCTGGACCCTGGTTAACCTATCCATCTTCGTGCCGGCAGGCCTCAGCGTCTATCTGGTCTGGCAGCTAAAACTACCCAAGCCCAACCACATCGCCCTGGCCTATGTGGTGGGGCTGTTTGCTTTGCTGGGGCTGGCTTACCTGCTCCTTCCCCCTTTCTACCTGGTGTTTAGAAGCCCCATTGAGGTGCCGGAGCGGCTCCCCGGGGTGGTGAGGAACCTGATCCTGTTTAGCCTGGCCTTCCCGGTAAATCTCTCCCAGGGGGTGAATGTGGCCCTGTGGGGCTACCTGTGGCTCACCCGAGGGCGGGTGGTGGTGGAACTGATTCGCCCCCACCCCCTGCTCTCCCTGCTGGGCATCATTCTGGGACCGCTGGCCTACCTCATCACCCTGCCGGTGTGGGGGAGCTACTTTGCCCTCCTCACCCTGGCGGTAGGGGCGCTGGTGGTGAGCTGGGCCGAGGTGAGGGCGATGCTCTTTGTGCGCCTCTACAACTGGCTGGTGCGGGAGGAGGGAGCGATCATATCCTTCGGCAGGCGGCTCACCGGCGGGCTGGGGGCGGGGCGGAGGGAGTAGCTAGCCCCGGTCGCGAAGAAATAGCTTCTCCAGCTCCCGGCCGGGGAGGGTGACGATGGTGGGGCGGCCGTGGGGGCAGCTTGAGGCGTCGGGCAGGGCGATGAGCTCTGCCACCAGGGCCTCCATTTGGGCGGGGGAGAGGGCCTCGCCTGCCTTGATGGCGCTGCGGCAGGCCAGGCGGGCGGCGAGCTCCTTTACCAGCCGTTCCTCCTCCCGGGGCGCCTCCGGGTCGGCGAAGGCCTCCAGGAGTGAGGTCAGGTCCTGGGCGGAGATGCGCTCGGCCAGGAAGGGGGGAAGCTCCTCCACCAGCAGGCGGTCCCCCGCCGGGCGGGCCACCACCCCCAGGCTGGCAAGCAGGGCGGGGGCCTGGCGGGCAAGCTCGGCCGCCGGGGCAGAGAGGTTCACCTCCAGGGGGAAGAGTAGCCGCTGGCGCTTGATGCGCTCCGCCCCGCCCGCCCGGTAGACCTCCCACAGGCGGGCAAACTGGATGCGCTCGTGGGCCGAGTGCTGGTCCACCAGGAAGAGCTCCCCGCCGCTCACCAGGGCGATGTAGGTGAGCTCCACCTGACCCAGGATGCGGCGCTCCTCGGTGGCCAGGCGGGCGGCGATCCGCCCCTGCTCGGCAAGGCGCTTCCACTGGGAGGGGAGCTGGGCGGCCGCCTCCCTCTCCGGGGGAGAAGCGGGGGCGGCCGGCTCCACCACCGAGAGCTCCTCCCGGCGGCCGGCGGGGCGCTCGGGGGGGACGATGGGGCGGCCCTCCTCAATCACCGGGATGCCCCGCTCCTCCTCCCCCTGGGTAGACCTCAGCTCAGCCTGGGTTAGTTCCTTGGTGGGGCGAAGGGGTGGGGGAGGGGCACCGTAGATCTTTTCGGAAAGCTCCCTCCGCTTCTCCACCGCATGGGTGGCGAGGGCGCCGCGCAGGGCCTCCCTGATCAGGGTTAGCACCAGCTGGGGCTCGGCAAAGTCCACCTCCAGCTTCTGGGGGTGGACGTTTACGTCCAGCTCCTCCGGGGGCACCTCCAGGAAGAGGAAGACCACCGCCTTCTTCTCCGCCGAAAGGTACTGGAAGTAGCCCTCGTCCACCGCCTTGCCGAGGAGGGGGATGCGCACCGGGCGGCGGTTGACGAAGATGAGCTGGGAGGCGCGGTTTCGCCGGTGGATGGTGGGCGGAGCGGCAAGCCCCCACAGGCGGTAGCCGCGGTGCTCCTTCTCCACCGGGATGAGGGCGGCGGCAAGCTCGGGGTCATAGAGCAGGGCGATCACCTCCCTAAGCTCACCCTCCCCGCGGGTGCGAAGCACCTCCCCCCCGTCCAGGGTGAGGGAGAAGGAGACCCGGGGGAAGGCGAGGGCGTAGGTGGAGAGGGTGCGTACCAGGTGGTGGCGCTCGGTGCGGGGGGAGCGGAAGAACTTGCGCCTCACTGGAACCGAGTAGAAGAGGTCGGCCACCTCCACCTCGGTACCCGGCTGGATGGGCACCTCCCCCTGCTCCACTACCTTGCCGGCATGGACGGTGACGAAGCGGCCCACCTCCTGGCCCGGGGGGCGGCTTATGAGGGTGAGGCGGCTTACCGCCGCGATGGCGGCCAGGGCCTCGCCGCGAAAGCCCATCTGGCCGAAGCCCCGGTAGAGGTCGGCAAGGCTTCTTATCTTTGAGGTGTGGTGGGGAAGGACGGCCCGGGGGAGGTCCTCGGCCAGGATCCCCTCCCCGTCGTCGCGCACCCGGATGAGGCTGCGGCCGGCCTGAACCGCCTCCACCGAGATGGTCCTGGCGCCCGCATCCAGGGAGTTTTCTATCAGCTCCTTTACCACCGAAGTGGGGTGCTCCACCACCTCGCCGGCGGCAAGCTTTTCCGCCTCTCCGGGGGGGAGGGGGTGGATCCTTCCCATGGGGTGATTGTAGGTGAGGGGTAGGCGGGGCGGGTTAGGGGTTCCCCATAACCGCAACCCAGAAGGGGGGACCGGCGATGGGGATGGTGCGCACCACCTTCTCCCTGGTGAGGTCCACCATCGCCACCCCGGGCGGGTCGGTGAGGGCCACGTAGAGCAAGCGGCCGCTCATGTCGGTGCGCAGGCCGTGGGGACCGCCCCCTACCCGGATGGTGGAGAGGGGGGCAGGCCCGATGGGGTCAAAGACGCTCACCTCCTCTCCCCCGATGCCGGAGACATAGACCCGCCTGCCATCGGGGGAGACGTCCACCCCGTGGTGGCCGCGGCTGAGTTTGAAGGTGGCCACCACTTGGCCGGAGGCAAGATCAACCGCAATGAGCAGATCCCGCTCCCGGTCGGCCACAAACAGGCGCGCGCCGTCGGGGGTGATGTCCAGGTTGTGGGGAGCACCGCCCAGGGGGACCTTCCCAATCAGCTTTGCCCGGGCGGAGTCAACCACCGCCACCGCCCCCTCCCCCTGGAGGGTGACGTAGATCCGCTTGCCGTCGGGGGAGAAGACCAGGTTGTGGGGCTGGCTTCCCACCGCCACCTCACTGGCCTCATCCGGCCGGTCCAGGGGGATCAGGGTGAGGGTGCCGGCTCCCTCGTTGGCCACGGCCAGGAGGCGGCCGGCGGGGCTGAACTTGACCCCCTTGGGGGTCTGCCCCACCGGGTAAGTGGCAATAAGCCGGCGGCCCTCAGGCTCAAGCAGGTAGACCCGGTGCTTGGCGCTGTCGGTGAGGGCGATGAGCCTGCCGTCGGGGGAGAGGGCGAGGTAGGTGGTCTTGGCGCCAAGGACGAGCCACTCGGTGGCCTCGCCCTGGCTGGTCAGGGAGACCGCTCCACCCTGGTCCCTGAGGCTTACCCAAAAGAGCTGTGCGGGAGGGCCAGATCTATCGGCTGAGGGGGCAAGCAGGAGGGAAAGCAGGAGGAGGGAAAGGGCGAGGCGGACAAAAAGCAAGTGGGTCCTTCCTAAGGCAGGCTTCTTCATATCCCCGGGGGGTATTTTAGTCCAGCGGCGGGTAACCTTCCCCGAGGAAGGGAAACCCGGCGCGGCGGCGGGGGACTAACTTTCTCCCGGCGGGGTATTAGGGATAGAACTTGGTAGGCTTAGGTACAGTCTATCTTTCCAGGCAAGGCCGATGACACAGCCACCGGGACAGAAGCGCGGAGAGGGGGCGGCGGGGCCGTCGCGCGGCTCCCACTTTGTCTTCCTGATGATCGCCCTTCTGGTCTTTGTGATCATCTGGAGCACCTTCAGTGGCCGCAGCCAGCTCACCCTCTCCTACAGCGAATACCTGGACCTTATTGAACAGGGGCAGATCCGCACCGCGGTGGTTCACCCCGACACCCTGGAGGTGACCGGCGAGTTCAACGGCACCGAGCGGCGGGGAGGGGGTGCATACACCAGCTACCGGGTGCGCTTTCCCACCTCGGAGGCGCTGGACCGGGTGACCCAGAAGCTCATTGAGGAGGAGGTCAAGGTGGAGACCTCCGAGCCCTCGGTGTGGACCAACCTGTTTAGCCCCCAGATGCTCATCCTGATCCTGTTGGTGCTGGGGCCCCTGGTCTTGATCTTTTGGCTGTTTAGCCGCCAGATGCAGGTCTCCGGCCAGTCCCAGGCCTTCAACTTCGGCAAGTCCCGCGCCCAGCTCTACGAGGGGAAGGTGGGGGTGACCTTCAAGGATGTGGCCGGGGTGGAGGAGGCCAAGGAGGAGCTGGCCGAGGTGGTGGATTTCCTTAAGAACCCCAAGAAGTACACCGCCATGGGGGCCCAGATCCCCAAGGGCATCCTCTTGGTGGGCCCGCCGGGGACGGGAAAGACCCTGCTTGCCCGGGCGGTGGCGGGAGAGGCGGGGGTCCCCTTCTTCTACATCAGCGGCTCTGACTTTGTGGAGATGTTCGTCGGGGTGGGGGCTGCCCGGGTGCGCGACCTTTTTGACCAGGCCAAGAAGCGGCGCCCCTGCCTGGTCTTCATTGACGAGCTTGACGCGGTGGGCCGCCGGCGCGGGGCGGGCATCGGTGGCGGCCACGACGAACGGGAGCAGACCCTGAACCAGCTCCTGGTGGAGCTGGACGGCTTTGAGGCCAACAGCGGGATCATCGTGCTTGCCGCCACCAACCGGCCAGATGTCTTGGACCCGGCGCTGCTTAGGCCGGGGCGGTTTGACCGGCGGGTGATCGTGGACCGGCCGGACATCAAGGGTCGCATTGAGATCCTAAAGATCCACCTTCGGGACAAGCCGGTGGGGCAGGATGTGGATGTGGCGGTGCTTGCCCGGCGCACCCCCGGCTTTACCGGCGCCGATCTCAGGAATGTGTGCAACGAGGCGGCGCTGCTGGCGGCCCGGCGGGGTAAGACCCAGATCACCATGGAGGAGTTTGACGAGGCGATTGACAAGGTGATGGCCGGGCCGGAGCGCAAGAGCCGGGTGATCACCGAGAAGGAGAAGCGCCTGGTGGCCTACCACGAGCTGGGCCACGCCATCACCGCCTGGGCGCTGCCCCACGCCGACCCGGTGCACAAGATATCCATCCTGCCCCGCGGACTGGCCCAGGGATATACGGTTATCCTGCCGGAGGAGGACCGCTACTTCGCCACCCGGGAGGAGATGATGGACCGTATATCTGCCCTGCTGGGGGGTCGGGTAGCGGAGGAGCTGGTCTTCGGAGAGATCTCCACCGGGGCCTCCAACGACCTGGAGCGGGCCACCGAGATCGCCCGCGACATGGTCACCGTCTACGGGATGAGCGACCATCTTGGTCCCATCAGCTACGGCAAGCGGGGCCACGAGGTCTTCCTGGGCAAGGACCTGGTTGAGCAGCGCAACTACTCCGACCAGATCGCCTACCTGATTGACCAGGAGGTGCGCCGCATCGTTGACGACTGCTACGACCAGGCCCGGGAGGTGCTCAAGAAGTACCTGCCCCACCTCCACTTCCTGGCCGAGGTGATCATGGACCGGGAGCATCTCAGGCGGGAGGAGTTTGAGGCCATCATGGAGAGCTTTGACCCCGACAACCCGCCCCAGTACAGGCCGGGTGGGCCACTCCCCATCCCGCCCAAGGGGGGGAAGAAGAAGCCCCCCGCCCCGGAGGTCTCTCCCCAGCAGGAGACCAAGCCGGCCGAGGGGGAGGACTTCGTCCCTGGCCCAGCGCCAGCCTAGCCCAGGGCCGGCATGCTTCCGGTGGATGATCAGGCTGCCTTGGCCTGCCTCTTCTTGGCCAGCTCGTAGGCCCGGCCCATCTCCCACTCCACCGGCGGCTTGATCTTTCTGGGGATGCCCAGGGCGGCAAGCTGTTCCTTGCTCAGCTTTATGCCCCGCTCGTGGGCAACATACAAGGGATAGGGGATGCCCTGCTTCTGGTACTGCTCGCGCTTTCTCAGGAAGAGGTTTCGGGTGTAGATGGTAAGGATGATGGAGCCCACGATCAGGGGGATGGAGACCAGCTGGGTCATGGTGAAGATCTGCCAGCCGTAGTCGGGCCCGCCGGCCACCGGCCAGTGCCAGTGGACCGCCCGGAAGGGCTCCTCAATGAGGGAGCGGGTTAGTGAGTAGGTGATGATCCAGCCGTAGAAGCAGACCCCGTCGTAGAGCTTTTTGCGGTAGAGGTACCAGACCACCAGGAAGGTGACCAGTCCAACGATCATGCCGTAGATCTCGGTGGGGTGGCGCCAGATGATCACCGAGGGATCGCCATAGGCCCCCACCTGGGCGTGCCACTCGTCGTAGGGGAAGTTCATCGCCCAGGGTATCTTGGAGGGGAAGTCCCAGCTTGAAGGGTCATTCCAGGGCACTTTCTCTACCTTCCAGCCGGTTATGTCGCCGTTCATGAAGTTGCCGATGCGCACCAGAAAGACCCCCAGGGCGATGCCCGGGGCCAGGGAGTCGGTCACCTGCATGAAGCTCACCGGCCGGTTGCGGAAGAACCACCAGGCGGCTATGCCGCCAAAGATCAGCGAGCCGTGGATGGAGATGCCCCCGTTCCAGAAGGCGACGATGTCGTAGAGGTCTCTTAGCTGGAGGCCGTCAGTCAGGAGGGGGGCAAAGTCGCTTCCCCAGCTGGTAACCACATAGACCAGCCGGGCGCCGATGATGCCGGCTACGATCATCAGGAAGGTCCCCTCCCAGAGCTGGTCGCCGTCAAGCTTGCGCTCCTTCATGAGCTTCACCGCCCAAAAGAGGGTGATGAGCATGGATGCGGCCATGAGGATGCCGTACCAGCGAACGGGGCGGCCAAAGAGTTCAAATACGTCCGGTTGCATGTCGGCTTCTCCCTGTTGGGCTGAGGTTGTCCGGCTGACTAGGCTCGGCTCAGTAGAACTCCTCCTTGAGGGGGCGGGACATGAGCTCCCGGATGGTCTCCCTGATGTCTGCCCCCTGGTGGAGGACGCGGTTTACCGCCTGACAGATGGGCATCTCCACCCCGAGGCCCTCGGCCCACTCGGCGACCAAGCGGGCCGCCTCAACTCCCTCGGCCACCTGGTCCATGGAGGCGGTGATAGAAGAGAGACTCTCCCCTTTGGCCAGCCGTTCACCTACCCGGAAGTTGCGCGAGAGGGGAGTGGAGGCGGTGGCGATGAGGTCGCCCAGCCCCGACAGGCCCATGATGGTGCGGGGCTCGGCGCCAACCCGCTCGGCAAAGCGCATAAGTTCTGCCATTCCCCTGGTGAGCAGGGCGGCGCGGGCGTTGTAGCCGTAGCCCAGGCCGGCAAGCACCCCGGCGGCGATGGCGATAACGTTCTTCACCACCCCGCCGATCTCCACCCCGATCACGTCGGTGGAGCGGTAGACCCGGAGGTTGGTGCCGGCAAATAGCTCCTGCACCTCCCGGGCCAGCTCCTGGCTCTCGCTGGCCACCACCGCGGCGGCCGGCTCACCGCGGGCGATCTCCACCGAGAGGTTGGGGCCGGCCAGCACCCCCTTTTCAACCCCCGCCCGGGCGAGGTAGAGGGTCACGGTGGTGCGCCCTTCCACCAGCCCCTTGATGAGGGAGATCCAGCGCTTGCCGTAGAGGAGGTTTAGCAGGTCCTCGCGCATGGCGGGGAGGTACTTGCTGGGTACGGCGAGGAAGAGGGGGCCGTCCACCCGGTCAAGCTCAGCCAGGTCGGGGGTGGCGGCGAGGTCTTCGGCCAGGGCAAGATCTGGGTGGTAGCGGGGGTTTCGGTGCTCCCGGTTGATGGCCTTGGCCACCTCCTGCTCGTGGGCCCAGAGGAGGACGGGAAGCCCCTTGTTGGCGATGAGATTGGCTACCACCGTGCCCCAGGAGCCGGCACCGATTACCCCCACGGTGGAAAACTGCTGCACCAGGCTGATTATATTGGCCCACCTACAATGGAGGGACTGATGGAGGTGGGAGGAGAGAAGGGAGCGGCGGGCGGCTCGCCCCCCGTTCGCCCGGCGCGGATGACCCACCTGGCTCTCCGGGTGAGGGACGCCGAGGAGAGCCTCTCCTTCTACCGCCGCTACCTGGGATGGGTGGAGGTCCACCGGCGCCCCCAGTCGGGGGGCAGGAAGATCATCTGGGTGGGCCCCCCGCCGCCCCCTGGGCAAAGCTATCCTGACCTGGTGCTGGTGCTTCTGGAGTGGCCCTTTGCGGAGTGTGAGCAACCGGCGGTGGATCACCTGGGCATCGCGGTGGCGAGCAGGGAGGAGGTGGACCGGGTGGCGGAAATGGCGCGCCGGGAGGGGCGGCTTCTCTTCGGGCCCAAGTTCCTGGATCCGGTGGCGGGCTACCTCTGCATGGTGCGTGACCCCAGCGGCAATCGGGTTGAGTTCAGCTTCGGCCAGCCCCTGGCCGAGGTGGAGGAAGGGCGGTGAGCAGCCAGGTGGCGGGGCAGGGCAGGCAGGCGGTGCTCCCCTTTGAGGTGGAGACCGAGGTCTACCGCGGGCCACTGGACGAGCTGATGGGCCTCGTCCGGCGGCGCCAGGTGGACCTGGAAGACATTGACCTGGCCGAGCTCTCCCGCCAGTTCCTGGGCTACCTGGCCGGAGTGGGGGAGGAGAGGCTGGAGGACGCCTCCTTCTATCTGGTGATGGTGGTGGGGCTGGTGGCCCTGAAGCTCTCCGGCTGGCTCTTTCCCCTGCCTGAGCTACCCCCCGCCGGGGAGGAGCTGATGGAGCGGCTGAGGGAGGTGGCCCTGGTGGAGGAGGCGGTGGAGAACCTGAGGCGAGCGCTGGGGGATGAGCGGGGGATATTTACCCGTGGAGCGGCGGCGGCCGTACCCCGCCGGCCAGGGGAGGAGCTTGAGCTGGAGGTGAGCCTGCCCGACCTGGTGGAGGCCTATCAGGGGGTGCTTGCCCGCGCCCGCCGGAAACCCGCCGAGAGCCCCAGGCTCAACATCTCCCGCGACCCGCGCACCGTCAAGCAGGCGGCTATGGAGCTGGTAGCTCTCCTCAGTCAAGGGGAGAGACTAACCCTCGCCCAGCTAATCCGCCGGGGGGCAAGCCTCTCCCACTTCATCACCGACTTTCTCGCCCTTCTCTCCTTGGTGGCGGAGGGCCGGGTCAGGCTCAGGCGGAAAAAGGGGGTACTAGAGGTCTCCCTGGCCAGGGAGGGAGCTTGACTTCTATACGCCTGTATAGTAGACTCTCCCCATGGGCAGGCAAAGGAGAGGACTTTCGGAGCAGCTTCGCCAGACCCTCCTCTTCATCAACCGGTTTATGGAGGGGAGTGGCTATCCGCCGAGCGTCAGGGAGATCGGGGCGGAGTTCGGCATCACCCCAAAGGCGGTCCACGATCGGCTAAACAGCCTGATCAGGCGGGGCTACCTGAGGCGGGAGCCCTACAAGAGCCGTGGGCTAAGCCTGACCGAGAAGGCTATCCGGGAGCTGGGGCTTTCGCGCAAGGTTCCCCTGCTGGGAAGGATAGCCGCTGGCCAGCCCGTCCTGGCAGAGGAGAATGTGGAGGAGTATGTGGACCTGCCCTCCCACATCCCCTGGCAGGAGGGGCTCTTTGCCCTGCGGGTGAAGGGGGACTCCATGGTGGCGGCGGGGATTCTTAGCGGAGACATCGCCTTCATCCGCCGTCAGGAGGTGGCCGAGAACGGCCAGATCGTGGCGGTGCTGATTGGCGGGGAGGCCACCCTGAAGTACTACTACAAGTACCGCGACCGGGTGCTGCTAAGGCCGGCCAACCCGGTCTACGAGGATATTGAGGTGGGCCCGGGGGAGGAGCTGAAGATCCTCGGGGTACTGCGGGGGATCGTGCGCTACTACTGAACGGGCCCCCCTTGGACCCTGGTCGCCAGCTGGAACTATCTTGGGCTGGGTAAAGTCTTTTAGGTGGACGGCCCCGGGGGCTGAGCCACTATAATTCGCGCCGGCAGGCGTACCGGCCACACAAGGCACAGCGTGGAGGAAAATGATGAGGAAGGCTAGCTTTACGCTTACGGCGGGCCTGGTCGTGATTCTGTTGATAGCCTTTTCCGCCTGTGGCAAGGGAGGCGGAGGAGGGGGAGCCAAGGTCCCCGTCATCCGTCCAGACGGGCCGCGCATTGACCGCATTGAGCCCAGCGTTGCCCAGCGCGGCGACCAGGTAACCATCTTTGGAGCCAACTTCGGGGTTGCCCAGGGACAGAGCCGGGTAGAGCTGAGGGGGGCTACCGTGGCCACCGCCCCGGTCATTTCCTGGGGCAACTCGGTGATCGTGGTGGTGATCCCCCCCAACGCCCCGGAGGGGGAGGTATCGGTGGTGGTGGTGAGGGGTGACGGTCTTGAATCACCCATCACCCCCAGTGCCCGAATCGTGGTGGGTCAGCCCACCGGGGTGAGCCCGCCGGTGATCATCTCCATTGACCCCAATTTCGGCAAGGTGGGGGATGTGGTCTCCATCGTGGGCTTCAACTTCGGCAACACCCCCACCGGTAACCGGGTCACCTTCCAGGGGGCCACTCCCGACCAGCGCATCCCAGCCGAGATCTTTGGCAACTTCTGGACCGATACCGAGATCAAGGTGAGGGTGCCGGTGGGAGCTCGCACCGGTGAGGTGCGGGTTGAGGTGGGCGCACTCACCTCCAACCCGGTCTTCTTCCAGGTCCAGGCCTCGGTGGAGGTGGAGGGGCCGGTGATTGACGAGGTGAGTGCGGTGGAGGTGGACCCCAACACAGGGGAGCCGCTGTTTAATCCCGAC
>JALSIF010000271.1 GCA_026981635.1 bacterium
CCTCTCCCTCCAGTCCCGCGCCGCTGCTGCGCCGCCTTGAGCAGCTCATCCACCAGTTGAGGACCAACCCCCCCGCCGGTCAGACCCGATGACCCTGCTCATCGTCAACGCCGACGACTTCGGCTACACCCAGGGGGTGAGCCGGGGGATCGTCCACGCCTTCCGCCATGGCCTGGTCACCTCGGCCAGTGTGATGACCACCCACATGGGGATAGAAGACGCCCTCCTCCTGCTCCGGCTTGAGCGGGAGGGGATGGGGGTGGGGGTCCACCTCAACCTCACCCGCGGCCGCCCCCTGACCGAAGGCTTGGCAAAGCTGGTGGGGGGAGAGCTCACTCCGCGCCTTGACTGGCTGGACGAAGAGACCCTGCCCCTGGCCGAGGAGGAACTTTCCGCCCAGCTTGAGGCCCTGATGAGGCTGGGAGTAAGGCCCGACCATCTCAACACCCACCACCACCTCCACGCGGAAAACCGACTTGTCTTTGACCTGGTGGTAAAGCTGGCTAAGCGCCACCGGCTGGGGGTGCGCGCCTACGATTCCAAGCAGCGGGAGCGCCTGCGAAGGCTGGGACTTGTCTGCCCCGACCGGCTGGTGCTCACCTTCTACGGACCCGGAGCCTCCTTCTTCCACCTTCGCTCCCTCCTCTGGGAGATGGCCAGCCGCAGGGAGGAAGCGGTGGAGCTGGTCTGCCACCCGGGGGAGGTGGACCCACCCCTCAGGCGCCTGAGCAGCTACAGTATCCCCCGCCAGCGGGAGATGACCATCCTCTCCCTTCCCGGCCTTCGCGAGCTGGCCCGCGACCTCTTCCTAACCCCCGCCACCTACCGCGACCTGTGGGGCCAGCCCGAGCCAGGGGGGTAGAATTCTTTGGTGGGAAGAGAAGACAGCCGTCCGGCCTGGCTGGCAGGCCTGCTCCTGGGGCTGGCGGCGTTGGTGGTGTCCGTATCCTGCTCCACAGGAAATCTGCCCGCCCAGCCCGAGCATCTGGCCGCCTCCGATTCTGACCGGGTGGTGGCGGCAGCCCCCCTCACCCTGACCTCTGCTGGCATAACCCTCAAAATCACCCCCTACCACCGCCGGGGCGAAGCCCTCCCCCCCGACCTGCTCGGGCTGGAGCTGGTCAGCCGGCCGCCGGGCGTCCTCAGTCCCGCCCTTGCCTCCCCCGATCTTTCCGGTGCAGGCGAGCTCTACCTTGTGGTCACCACCCGCCGTCCCCTTCCCCTGCTGATGCTCAAGGTGGGCTTTGACCCCACCGAGCTCTCCCCTGCCGAGGTGCTGGCGGTGGAGGAGGAGAACCTCCTTTCCCTGGCCATGACCGGCCGCCGGCGGGGCGAGGTAAACCTGGTGGCGGGAAGCCCCCATCGCCCCCTCAGACCGGGAGTAGTCTTTGCGGTGGGCTTCGTGCGCGGCCCCCAGCGCACCCTCGCCCAGTATCCTCCCCTCCTTCCCCTCCCCACCCTGACCATCACCCCCGTCGCCGAACAGGCCACGGTGAGCTGGCAGGAGCGCATCCCGGGCGACTTCAACAACAACGGCGAGGTGGACTTTGGTGATGCCGCCGACCTGGTCTCCCACTTCGGCCTCTCGGGAACCAGTCAGGA
>JALSIF010000272.1 GCA_026981635.1 bacterium
CCACCACCATGATCTCGTCTGACTGGTAAAGGATGTCAAAGCGCCGCTTGAGCCCGGGGAAGGTCTCCAGCCCGTAGGCGATCTGCTGGAAGTCCACTCCGCAGAACTCGGCCACCGCCACCGCCGCCAGGGCGTTTTGCACATTGTGGCGGCCCGGGGAGGGGAGCCTGATCTCCCCCAGCTCGCCACGACTGCGGTGGACTACCACAAACTCGGTGTCAAACCCCCGTGGGGTGATTCTCTCTGCCCGGTAGTCGGCCTCCGAACTGAGGCCGTAGGTGATGATCCGGCGGCCCTCCACCTGCTTGAGCAGTCCTCTCACCCGCGGGCAGTCCACACAGGCCACCACCGCACCGTCCTCCTTGGACTTCTCAATGAACCTGATAAAGGACTGCTGGATGCTGCTCAGGGAGCCGTAGTGGTCCAGGTGGTCGTCGTCAATGTTGGTCACCACCGCCACCCAGCTTTTCAGCTCCTGGTGGCCGCTGTTGGACTCGTCTCCCTCACAGATGAAAAGGTCGCTCTTGCCCACGCCGGCGTTGCCCAGCTCCTCGGGCCGATTGGGGTTTTTGAGGCAGGCCCCGATGGCGAAGGAGGGTTTAAGTTCGGCCACCTTGAGCACGTGGGCAATGAGGGCCGAGGTGGTGGACTTGCCGTGGGCTCCACTTATCACAATGCCCCGGTTGGTCCTCACCAGATAGGCAAGAAAGTCAATCCGGCTCACCACCGGGATCTTTCGCCGGTAGCCCTCCTGGGTCTCCACGTTCTCGTCCGGATTGATGGCGGTGGAGTAGACCACCATATCGGCGGTGCTCACATTGCGCCGGTGGTGGCCGCCGGTGGATATCCTTGCTCCCTCACTGGTCAGCTTGGTGATGATCTCGGAGCTGTTTAGATCGCTTCCGGTGACGGTGAAGCCACTCTTTAGGGCCCAGTAGGCGAGGGCAGAAACTCCCGCTCCCCCGATGCCGACGAAGTGGATCACCTTGATCTTGTCGGTTAGCACCGTTCGCCCCCACGACGCATCACGGGCAAATTTTATCCTACTTGACCTGAGCATGACCGTGCGAGCCTGCCCTGGCTGGGTGTCTCATCTTCTACCCCGCCACCTGGCAGGATGGCCTACCGGGTCAGGGTGGCAAATCTGGCCATGGCACCAAGCAGGGCGGCGGAGACCAGGAGGGAGGTCCCCCCGGCGCTGATGAAGGGAAGGGTGATGCCGGTGGGAGGGAGCACCCCCAGGGTGGTCATCAGGTTTACCGCCGCCTGCCCCGCCACCAGCCACCCCGCCATCGCCCCCATGCTGCCCACCACCGGGTCGGGGTGGAGCTGGTAGAGAAACACCGCCAGCACCGCCAGCAGTCCATAAAGCAGGGCCACCGCCAGGATGCCCAGGCTGCCAAAGGTATAGCCGATGTAGGCGGCGATGAAGTCGTTTTCCACAAAGGGGATGCGGCGCACCGGCTCCACCTCCAGGGTGAAGCCCCTGCCCGTAAGCCCCCCCGCCTGGATGGCGCGGCGGGCGGCGGTGGTCTGGTAGCCGGCTCCGGTGGCCAGTTCCTCGCGGTGGAACCAGGCCTCAATCCGCTCCCTCGCATGGCCGAAGCGACCGGGAAGGGCAAACACCAGCCCCACTCCCACCGTCCCCAGCACCAGCCAGATGAGCGCCACCCGCCAAAGCCTCACCCCACCAAGCACAAGGCCCAGCGAGCCAAAGGCCAGGGTGAGGGTGGCCCCGGCTAGGTCTGGTTCCACTCCGATTATGGCCACCGCCAGCAGCAGGCAGAGGATGGCCAGGGCGCGGGGTTGGCGGCGGTGGGTGAGGGCGAGGGGGATGGTGAGCAGGGCGGCGGCGGGGCGCAAGAGCTCCGAGGGCTGGAAGCTTATCCCCCCCAGCACCACCCAGCGGCTGGCCCCGTGAACGGTGCGGCCCAGAGGGCTGAAGACCAATCCGCTTAGCACCAGGGCCACCAGATAAACCAGCCAGGTTAGGGGGACCACCAGCCGGCGGGGCAGGGGGAGAAGGGCGACTCCCAAAAGTACCATCACTCCCGCCAGGTAGAGCAGGCCCAGGCGGGAAAGGATCTGGTCGGCGGGCGAGCTTTCCAGGGCGAGGCGTAGGCTGAGCTGGACGACGAAGCCCGTTCCCAGGAGGAGAAGGGTGAGGCCCAGAGTGAGGCGCTGGAGCAGGGCGAGGGAGGGGGTGGGGGAGGTGGTTCTGGCTCCTTGTGCCATCAGGGTTCCGGCACCGATAGGTGACCCAGGCTGCTTACAATGGACTTGAAGGTGTCGCCCCGGTGGGCAAAGGAGCTGAACTGGTCAAAGCTGGGGCAGGCGGGGGAGAGGAGGATGGTGTCCCCCCGTCGGGCTGCCCCGATGGCGAGGCCCACCGCCTCGGCCAGGTCGGTAGCCCTGAGCACTGGAGCGATGCCGACGGCGGAGAGCTTCCCCGCCAGTCGGTCGGCCGCCTCCCCGAAGAGCACCACCGCCCGGCAGCGTTGCCTGATCTCCTCCATCAGGCAGTCCAGGCTGGCCCCCCGGTCCCGCCCTCCCATAAGCAGGATGATGGGGGGCTCAAGGGCGCGCAGGGCCCTGAGGGTGGACTGGGGGTTGGTGGCCTTGGAGTCGTTGATGAAGGTGAGCTCTCCCACCTCCCGCACCAGTTCCAGGCGGTGGGGCAGCCCGCGGAAGGTGGGCAGCACCGCCCGCACCGTCTCATCGGGCACCCCCATCACCCGCGCCACCAACAGGGCAGCCAGGGCATTCTCCACATTGTGCAGGCCGGGCAGCTTGAGCAGGTGGCGGGGAAAGTGGCTCACCTCACCGGCCAGGTTGACCACCAGCTCCTCCCCTTCCAGGTAGGCCCCCTCGGCCAGGGTGTGGTGGGGGTGAACGGTGAAGCCGAGGAACCTGGCCCGGGTGGGGGGGAAGCGGTGGCGGTCTAGCTCGGGGTAGGCCAGGTTATGGATTACAAAGCCCTCCCCACTCATCCCCTCCACCAGGGAGCGTTTCACCCGGGCATAGCTCTCAAAGCTCCGGTGGCGGTCCAGGTGCTCCGGGGTCAGGTTGGTAAAGACCGCCACCTCGGGGGCGGGGGGAGGGGAGAGCTCCAGCTGGAAGCTGGACACCTCAATCACCGCCACGTCCCGCCGCCCCAGGCAGGGGACCAGGGTGGAGAGGGCCCGCCCCGAGTTTCCCGCCTGGTGGGCCTCAAAGCGGTGGGGCTCGGGCTGGCGCAGGCCGTGGGAGCTGAGCAGGGTGGCGATGAGGGAGGTGGTGGTGGACTTGCCGTTGGTACCGGTGACCATCACCTTGCGGGCCACCAGGTAGCGGCAGGCAAAGGCCAGCTCCGAGATAAGCTTTGCCCCCCGCCTGCGGGCCTCGGCCAGCTCCGGCCGGCGCGGGTCAATGCCCGGCGACACCACCACCAGGTCATAGCCGGCAAGCTCCTCAGGGTCAAAGCGTTTGGCGAAGTGGGCAATCCTTCCCCGGCCAAGCTCCTCCTTAAGGGAGCTGAGCTGTTCGCGGGTGGGGTGCTCATCAAAGACGGCCACCTCTCCCCCCAGCAGCCTGATCAGCCTCACCGCCCCCTGGCCGGTGATGCCGTAGCCCAGCACCGCCAACCGCCTGCCGGTCAGCACGCCCCGGTAGGGCCAGCTGGGGGAGGGTGATTGGCGGACCGGTAGACTCATCGCCATAACCAGTATCCCACTGCTGCGCCAAGTAGGGAGAGGGCGAAGAAGAGACCCAGGATGGCGGAGGGCTGCCAGCCGAGGAGCTGGAAGTGGTGGTGGAGGGGGCTCATGCGGAAGGGGCGCCGGCCGGTGGTGCGAAAGGCGATCACCTGGAGGATTACGCTCAGTGCCTCTACTCCCCATACCAGCCCCAGGGGAATGAGGGCCAGGCTCATCCCCTTGCCGGCCAGGGAGAGGGCGATGAGGCCGGAAAAGAGGTAGGCGCCGCTCTCGCCCAGAAAGAGCCGGGCGGGGGCCAGGTTGAAGATGAGGAAGCCAGCCAGCACCCCTCCTGCCAGGGCCAGGCTGAGGCCCAGGGGAGAGGGGCCGACGATCAGCATCGCCGCCGCTAGGGGAGGAAGGGCGGTAAGGCCATAGAGCCCATCCATCCCGTCGGTGAAGTTGCCTCCGTTTACCGCCCCCACCACCAGGAGGAGGGCCAGGGAGAGGTGGAGCCAGGGGGGGACGGCCCACTCAACCCCACTGGGTCCGTAGAGGGGGAGCTCCCCCACCATGGGGAGAAGCACCAGGGTAGCGATGGCCAGCTGCAAGGGCAGGCGGTAGCGGGCGAGCAGCCCCCGGCTGTCCCGCCTGACCAACTTGATAAGGTCGTCCCCCGCTCCCACCAGGCCCAGGGCCAGGGCGCCCCCCAGCACTGCCACCAGCTCCCCCATGCCGGAGGTGCGCTCACCCGCCGCCCAGCCCCAGGGGGAGGTGAGGCCGGAGACTGCCAGCACCACCAGGGGAGCCAGCGCCACCAGTGCAAGCATCACCATCCCCGCTCCACTGGCCACCGCTGCCGGCCGTGAGGGGGCGGGAAGGTGGGGCAGGTCCCGCTCGGGATGGGCAAAGCCCGCCCTGAGTACCGCCCTTCGCCAGAGGGGAAGCAGGGTGAAGGCGGCGACGAGTCCTGCCAGGCCCGTCCAGGCAGCCTGGTAGGAGAAGGTAAGGCCCTTCATCTCAGCCTTCCGGCCGCTCGGCCCAGCGGCTCCTAGCCTGGGCCTCTATCATCTCCACCACCCGCTCAAGCCTAAGGGCGCGGCTGCCCTTGACCAGCACCACCGCCCCGGGCCGGAGCAGGTCTGCAAGCACGGGTCTTAGCTCGATCAGGGTCTGCTCGGGGATCCAGTTTTCGGGGTCCTCCGCCTCCTCATAGGGGACCGGCACGTTGAAGCTCATCACCTGGGGGTTGTGCTCCCCGAAGCGGTTGGCGGTGACGCTGGAGTAGTAGCCGACGGTGATCAGCCAGTCTATCCCCAGATCGGCGGCCAGCTCGCCAATCACCTGGTGGGCCCGGTCGGAAAGCTCCCCCAGCTCCAGCATGTCTCCCAGGATGGCGATACGGAGGGAGCCTTCCGCCTGCTTGAGGACCTTGAGGGCCTCCCGGGTGCTGACGAAGGAGGCGTTGTAGCTGTCGTCAATGAGGGTGAGGGGACCGGGCAGGCGCTTCACTTCCAGCCGCTGGGGGACGGGGCGGAACCTGCTTGCCCGCTCGGCGATCTCCACCAGGGGGATGCCCAGGGAATGGGCGATGCTCACTGCCGCCAGCAGGTTCATGGCGGCGGCGCTGCCCGGCAGGGGAAGCTCCACTGCCACCCGCTCATCCTCTGCCCGGATGACCAGACTTGATCCCTCCAGCCCACGGGGCAGGTAGTTCTCCAGCCGGTAGCTGGCCTTGGCCCCGCTGCCGAAGCGCACCAGCCTAAACCCCTGGGGGGGACGCTCCCGCTCCACGCTCGCCTCCAGCTCGCGTTCCGCCGGCTCCAAGATGAAGTTGGGGCCGGTGGGCAGGGCCAGGTAGCCTCCCCTGAGCCCCGCCACCACCTCGGCCTTGGCCCGGGCCAGCGCCCTGGGGTCGCCCAGGCGGCCGATGTGGCTCTCCCGTACGGTGGTGATGAGGGCGTGGTCGGGCTTGGCCAGGGCGGAAAGCAGGCGGATCTCTCCCAATCCCCGCATGCCCATCTCCAGCACCAGGTAGTCGTGCTCGGGGGTGAGGCGGGCGATGGTGAGGGGGACGCCGAGCTCGTTGTTATAGCTCTTCTGACTCTTTAGCACCTTCCCCCTGCGGCTCAGCAGTTCGGCCAGAAACTCCTTGGTGGTGGTCTTACCCACCGAGCCGGTGATGGCGATCACCTCAACCTGAAACTGGTCCCGATACCAGCTGGCCAGCCGGTAGAGGGCCTGCTGGGTGAACTCCACCTCAATTATGGGGGGGAGGGTTTCCCGGGCGGGGCCGGCAAGTAGCTCTTCTGCGTATGGATTTCCCCGCTCCACCAGCAGGGCGGCCGCCCCCTTCTCCACCGCCTGGGGGAGGAACTGGTGGCCGTCTCGCCTTCCCTTGACGGGGATGAAGATCTCCCCTCGGCGCAGGGTTCTGGTATCGGTGGTGAAGCCGGCGAAGGTCTCCTCCCCGCGGAGGGGGATCAGTGGCCTGCCCTCCAGGGCGGGGATGAGCTCGGCTAGCCTGAACGGTGGCGCTGGCCCCATGCTGGTCCTATCTTATCGCCTCAGCCCATGGCCTCCTGGGTGAGCAGCTGCTCAATCAGCTCCCGGGCTACCTGCCGGTCGTCAAAGGGCAGGCGTCTTGCTCCGATGAGCTGGTAGTCCTCGTGGCCCTTGCCGGCGATGAGCACCGTGTCCCCCGGCCGGGCCTCGCGCAGGGCCCAGGCGATGGCCTCCCGCCGGTCCCGCAGCCGGATCACCTTCTTTTCCCCCGAGACCATCACTTCCCCCTCCTTCTCCGGGGCGGGCAGCCCGGCCTCCCTTAGCCCCGCCACGATCTGGTCAATGATGGCGTCGGGGTCTTCACTGCGCGGGTTGTCGCTGGTTATCACTGCCACCTCGGAGAGCTCCACCGCCGCCACCCCCATGGGGCCGCGCTTCTCCTGGTCGCGGTCACCGCCGCAGCCGAAGACGGTAATGATCCGCTCGCCGGGGCGCTGGCGAAGCTCGTTGAGCATGCTGAGCACTCGCCTTAGGGCGTCCGGAGTGTGGGCGTAGTCCACCAGCACCCGAAATGGCTGGCCCGCCACCACCGGCTCCAGCCTGCCCGGCACCAGCCGGAGCCGCTCCAGGCCCGCCTTCACCTTGGCCAGGCCGATGCCCAGGGCCAGTCCCACCCCGGCGGCGGCCAGGCAGTTCATGATGTTGTGCCGCCCCACCAGGGCGCTGGCCACCTCCGCCTGGGCGTCGCCAAAGACCAGGATGAAGCGGTTTCCCGCCAGGCTGACCGAGAGGCTGCGGGCGGAAAGGTCCGCCTGCTCAGATTCCAGGCCAAAGGTGATGAGCTTTGTCCCACGCTCCCTTAGAAGATTGGCCAGCCTTCTGCCGCTCTCGTCGTCCAGGTTTACCACCGCCACCCCGCCTTCGGAGAGGTAGTCGGTAAACAGGCTGAACTTGACCCGCTCGTACTCCTCCCGGGTGCCGTGGTAGTCAAAGTGGTCCTGGCTGAGGTTGGTAAAGCAGGCGGCGGCAAACTGGGTCCCTGCCACCCGCTTCTGGTGGAGGGCGTGGCTGGTCACCTCCATCACCAGGTGGGTGATTCCCTCCTCCACCGCCCGGTGGCACTCCCGGTGGATCTGGTAGGGGTCGGGGGTGGTGAGCCCCAGGGGGGTAAACTCCCTGCCGTCGTGGGTCACCCCCAGGGTGCCCAAGGCGGCGGTGGGGTGACCGGCCACCTCCAGGATCTCCCGGATGAGCAGGCAGGTGGAGGTCTTGCCGTTGGTGCCGGTTACGCCAACCAGTGTGAGCTGATCGGCTGCGTGGTCAAACCATGCCTTGCAGATCAGGGCCCAGGCCCGGCGGGTGTCGGGGACCACCACCTGGGGTAGGTCGCCCACCCCCTCCACCGGTCCCTCCACCACCAGGGCCACCGCCCCCCGCTCCGCCGCCTGGGAAGCGAAGGCGTGGCCGTCGGTCCGGGTCCCGCGGATGCAGACGAAGAGGTGGCCGGGCTCAACCTTGCGGCTGTCCGTGCTGACACCGGCCACCTCAAGGGAGGCAACTTTGGGGGGCAGGGTGGTCTCAACTTGGGCGAGCAGTTGGCTGAGGGGCTTCTTTCTCATCCTTTGACAACCTTTCCCTACCCAGTCTTAGGTCCGCTCTCCTACCCGCTGGGGTGGCTACCATCTAGCTTACCCAGCTTCTCTAGGGCTACTATCCCCTGGGCGATCTGCCGAAAGACCGGCGCTGCCACCTCCCCCCCATAGTAGGCACCGCCGCTTGGCTCCATCAGCTGGACCAGCACCAGGTAGCGGGGGCTGTCGGCGGGGAAGAAGCCGATGAAGCTGGAAAGGTACTTCCCCTTCACATAGCCCTCCCCCGGCTCATAGACCTGGCCGGTGCCGGTCTTGCCTGCTACCCTCACCCCGGCCACCCTGGCCCGGGTACCGGTGCCCTCCTCCACCACCCTGACCAGGTAGGGTCGGATGGCCGCCACCGTCTCCGGGTCAAGCACCCGCCGGCCGGTCAGGTTGGGAGCTTCGGAGTCCACCGCCAGGTAGTGGAGGCTTCCTGCCACGATGCGGGGATCCACCAGCACCCCACCGTTGGCCAGGGCGGCCCAGGCCCTGAGCAGGGCGGGGGTGGTGACCATGATCCCCTGGCCGAATCCCAGGTTGGCCTGCTTGATACGCGACCAGCGCCTGCCCTCATACTTGCCCGGATGGAGCCCTGCCACCTGGGGAAGCTCCAGCCGCGTCTTCTGGGTGAGGGCGTAGGCCTGAACCATCTTTTCCAGGTTCTCCTGCCCCATGGCCAGGGCCACCTGGGCCATCCCCACATTGGAGGACTTGACCAGCATCTCCCCCACGGTGAGCCGCCCGAAGCGCTCACTGGCCTCCGCCTCGCCCACCCTGAACCCGTCCACCACGATCTCGGGGGGGACGCGGAAGCTACGCCCAAGCTCCACCAGTTGGCGGTCGTGGGCGAAGGCGGCCACCAGTGGCTTCATGATGGAGCCCGGCTCGTAGGCCACCTCGGTTAGGGGAAGGCTCACCCAGCCCCGGCGGGCCAGCTCTTTGGAAAAGTTTGCCGGGTCAAAGGCGGGGTAGCTGGCCACCGCCAGGAGCTCGCCGGTGTTGGGGTTCATCACCACCGCCTGGGCCCAGCGGGGCAGGTGCTTTTTTACTGCCTGGTCCAGGGCGCTCTCCACGATCCCCTGGATGTGGTAGTCAATGGTGAGGGTGAGACCCTGGCGAGGGTCAACCATCCCCTCCACCCGGTCAAGCACCCCCTCCAGCCCCTCGCTCTGGCCGCTCATCTGGGAGTGCCAGCCGATCAGCCGGCCCAGGTAGCTGCGGCCAGAGGGGTAGTAGCGCTCCCGCTGGCGGGAGAGGAAGACGGCGTAGCCGCTATCCACGCTGAGCTTGCCCAGCTCCTCCTCGCTGAGATCGCTAAACACCACCAGCGGGCGGGCCCGGACCCAGGCGGGGGGCTGGAGGAACCAGTCCGCCCCAAAGCGGGCCTGGTAGCGGGCCAGGCTCTGCTGGGCCTCGCTCAGGGGCCGGCCGGTGAGCAGGCTGATGCGCTCCAGGATGGAGGCCAGCTCCCCCTGGGCCCGCTGCGGCTCGGGGTAGCGGCGGAGGATCAGATCCAGGGCCACCTTCACCTCTCCCCTAACCCGATCCCGGGCAATGACCACCCCGTCGCGGGTGAGGATGGGCGGGCGGCCCTCCTCTTGGGCTGAGGCGGGAGCGGAGGCGGGGAGCTGGTGACCGGCGGGGGAGGGGAGGGAAAGGCGAACCGCACTGAACCCGGAAAGAACCAGCAGGGCCACCATGAGCCCGCCGATTACCATCCCCGGGGTGGGCACCAGGCGGAGCCGGCGGACGGGTGGTGAAATCCTTCTCTGGTAGCTGGCCACGGTGGGGATGGGATAGGGCTAGGGCCGGGCCCGGCGACCCATGCCCGGATAGACCAGCTCCACCAGGTCAAGGCTGGCCAGTTCCCCCGGCTCTTCCGCCAGGGTCAGGCGCTGCCCCTCCCCCTGCCTGAGGCCCAACCGGCTGGCCGACTGGGGGGCGAAGAGGAGCTTGCGCTCCATGTCCAGGGCGATAAAGGCCTGCTCGGCAAGGTCGCTTCTGAGCTTCTCGGTGGAACTGGTCAGTCGGCTAAGCTCGCGCTCCTTGAGGAAGTTGGAAAGCTTTAGCCCCACCAGCAGGGCAAAGAGCACCCCTACCAGCACCAGCATCAGACCCACCCTCCGCCACAGGCGCCGCTTGGCCTGGCGCAGTCTGCGCCGGTGGCTGAGGCGAAACTCCACCAGCCGCTCAAACTCGGTGGCGGAGTAGACCCGGCCCAGCTCATAGTCCCAGTGTTCCTGTGGCAGTGAAGACATCTCACTTCCTCCTTCGCTCTGGCTTATTCCTTTCCTCTTCTGGGGGATGTTTTTGGCTTGATTCGGGTCCTTCGGCTCCAGGAAAGACTTTCCGCGCCGCCCTGAGCACCGCCGAGCGGGAGGGCGGGTTTTGCCTAACCTCCTCCCGGCTGGGGCGCACCGCCCGGGGGGTCGTAATCTCCAGGTAGCCCCCGTCGGGCAGGGGCTCCCCTGAGAAGGCCCGGTGGCGGCGGAGGAACTGGCGGATAAGTCGCACCTCCTTGGACATGAACCCGATGGCGGTAAGCCTGCCCCCCTCCCTCAGCTGGGTGGCCGCCTTGGGGAGGGCCCGCTCCAGGCGCTCCAGCTCACGGTTTAAGAAGAGGCGCAGGGCAAGGAAGGTTCTGGTTGCGGGATGGATTCGACCCCGCCGGGCGTGGGGCGGGTAGGCTCGCACACAGATCTCAGCCAGATCTGTGGTGGTCTTAAGGGGTGTGCTACGGCGAGCCTCAACGATGAGCCGGGCGATGCGACGGGCGTAGCGCTCGTCCCCCAGCTCGTACAGGAGGTCAGCGATCTCCCCTTCGCCCCAGTGGTTTACGATGTCGCGGGCGGTAAGCTCTGCCTCCTCGCCCCGGTAGGTGAGGAGCAGCGGACCGGGTCGCTCAAAGGAGAACCCCTTCGCCGGGTCCCTCAGTTGAACGCTTGACACGCCCAGGTCAAAGAGCACCAAGTCTGCCTGCCCAACTTGAAGCTCACTTAGCACCCGGTCAATCTCGTCCGACCACGCGACTACGAAGTGGGCGGGGCAGGGGAGTTTGGGGAGGAGGTTCTCCCGCGCCCACGCCACGGCGGATGGGTCGGCATCTATTGCCACGATGAGGCCTTCCTCGCCCAGGTGGGGGGCGATCTTCATCAGATGGCCTCCCCGGCCCAGGTTCATGTCCAGGTAGACCTCACCCGGCCTTGGATCCAGGAGCCTCAGGACCGCTTGCCAAAGTACGGGGTAGTGGCCGCCCTCCATCGGGCCGCCACTACCGGGCGCCGCCTTCCGGGGGCGGGGCAGAGCCGCCCTGAGGAGGAGGGAGGAGGGAGAGCAGGGCCGCTTTCATCTCCTCAGGAGTCATCTCTGCCGCCCCCGAGGCTGCAAACCGCTCCGGTGCCCAG
>JALSIF010000273.1 GCA_026981635.1 bacterium
GGAGGGATCAAGGATGAGGTCGGCCTCCCGGTAGACCTCCCGGCGGCTCTGCCAGAGCCTTCTCAGCTCCTCGCGGGAGCGGCCGGTGGCCAGGGGGCGGTGGGGGTCGTGGGAGATGTGCTGCCAAAGCCACTCAAAGGGGGGATCCAGAAAGACGGTCAGGCTCTCCTCGGCCAGCCGGGGCCAGGTGGGGGAGTGGACCGGGATGCCGCCGCCGGTGGCGACGACCAGGCGGGACTGGTAGATGAGGCGGGCGACCAGCTGGTCCTCCAGGCGGCGGAAGCGCTTCTCCCCCTGGCGGGCAAAGATGGCCGGGATGGAGAGGCGGAGGCGACGCTCAATCAGCCGGTCGGTGTCCACCAGGCGGAAGCCCAGCCGGCGGGCCACCAGCCGCCCCACGGTGGACTTGCCCGCTCCCATAAAGCCGATCAGGGCTACCTTCTTAATTAGCTTGCTCACCGTTCCAGGCGCAGGTCCAGCCGGTGGAGCCAGAATGAGCCGCTGGGCACCACCCTCAGGCGGTTGTCCACCGGAAAGAGCAGCTGACGGCCGAGATAGACGAACTCGCTCAGCCCCACCGCCAGCGGGGGGCGCACCACCAGGGGGAGGGGGTGGCCGTTTAGGGTGACGGCGGGGGGGCTGTCGCCCTCGCCCAGCAGGCGCACCTCCACCTCGCCCCCCATCAGCCGCTCCGGCGGGCGGGGGAAGGCAAGCTCCAGCCCGCCACCGTCCAGCATCCAGCCGGAGAGCAGGCCGTAGATGGTCACCCGCTCTTCCACCGGCGGCTCCAGGGAGACAATCTCCAGCCTTGCGGTGGAGGGCATGCCGGGCAGGGCGGCGAGGAAGAGGTCGTCTGCCAGGTTGGGGTCGGGGGTCTCCGGCGGGGTGGCCAGCACGGCGAGGTAGGGGTCGTGGGAGGAGCGGGGAAGGGCTAGCTTCACCAGCCGATGGCCGCTCATCAGGGAGACCACCTTGGGGGGGTCAATGTCGCCGCCCCCGAAGGAGGCGTCGCCCCAGGCGATCAGGTAGCGGCCCGGGTGGGGAGGGAGGAGGTGGGGACGGCGGGAGGACGGATAGAGGGAGGCGAGCTCCGCCCCGCGGGGACTTAGGCGGATCACCGCCACCCAGAGGGACCGGGGGGCCTTCTTCAGGCGGAAGGGGGTGGAGGGGAGCAGGTAGGGGGAGTCGGGATGGTTCAGCGCCTCAAACTCGGGCTTGGCCGAGGTGGCGGTGATCAGGACCAGGGTGAGGCAGAGGGCAAGGAGGGATGCGGGCAAAGGGGTGCGCTTGTCGGGGCGGTGGTTCGGCGGAGCCATGGTCAAGCGGGGATTATAGGCCGGCAGGGGGTGGAGGGTTGGTAAGATTTTGCCCCGTGCGCATCTTCGTCACACCGCTGGCGCTGGTCTCGCCCCGCGAGGTGAGGGGAGGCGGCTTTGCCGTCGCTCTGAAGCGGGGGCGCATCCTGGCGGCGGGAAAGCCCGCGGAGGTGCGCCAGCGCTTCCCCGGAGCGCCGGTCCTGGAGTTTGAGGGGGGGCTGATGCTTCCCGGCCTAATCAACCCCCACTGCCACCTGGAACTTGAGTTCTGCAAGGGGCGG
>JALSIF010000274.1 GCA_026981635.1 bacterium
CAGCTTCGGGGTTGAGCTGGAGCCTGAGGTGATCTACCTCGGGCCGGCGGAGGAGGCGGTGGTCTACCTCTATGGCCAGGACTACCCCTTTGCGTACTGATCTAATCGGTACCACCCGGGCCCCGCGCCTGCTCCGGCTGGTGGAGAACACCGAGAAGCACCGCGCACAACTGAGGTCCCTCAACATCGCGGTGGTGGCGGGGGGCTTCTCGGAGGAGGCGGAGGTAAGCCTCAAAAGCGGCACCTCGGTATATCACGCCCTCCTCCAGCGGGACTACCGGGCTGAGCTGATTGAGCTTGGTCCCATGAACCGGGGCCAGATCAGCCGGCTGATTGAGTTTGACCTGGCGGTGAACATGCTCCACGGCGCCTTCGGGGAGGACGGCTCCTTTGAGGGGCTGTGCCGGATGCTGGGCATAAGGAGCCTGGGCAGCCCGGTGGAAGCGGCCGCCCTCACCTTCAACAAGGACCTCACCAAGCGGATCTTTACCGCCATGGGTATCCCCACCCCTCCCTGGACAGCCATCCGCAGCCGCGAGGAGCTGGAGGCCAAGCGGGAGAGGCTGGCAGAGCTGGGTCCCCCCTGGGTGGTGAAGCCCATGGCCAGCGGCTCCTCCATCGGGGTAAGGCAGGTGGGAAGGGGCGAAGATCTCTCCGCCGCAGTGGAGAAGACCCTGGCGGAGTTCCGCGCCGCGGTGGTGGAGAGCTACATCCCCGGAAGGGAGCTGACCGTGGCGGTGGTGGGAGTAAAGGAGCCCTTCGCCCTGCCGGTGGTGGAGATCGCTCCCAAGGAGGGCTGGTATGACTACCGCCACAAGTACGAGAAGGGGGCCACCGAGCTGATCTGCCCCGCCCGCCTGGAGAGGCGCATCGCCGAGCGGTTGATGGCCCTGGCCGAGGAGGCCTACACCGCGCTGGGGGTGCTGGTGCTCGCCCGCTTTGACGTACGCCTGGGAGAGGACGGGGAGGCCTTCTTTCTGGAGGTAAACACCATCCCCGGGTTCACCTCCACCAGCCTCTTTCCCACTGCCGCCGAGGGGGTGGGGCTGGGCTATGGGGAGCTGATTGAGTGCCTGCTATATCTGAGCTACTTTGAAAAGGAAGGCTGAGGAGAGCCTGCGCAACCTGCTGGTGGGGGCGGTGCTGGTCCTGCTGGCAGTTTCGCTGGTGGTCTGGCTGGTGAGGGGAGGCTACCTCTGGTTTGTCCCCCAGCGGTTGGCGGTGGTGCGGATTGAGGGCCATTTTGTCTACCCGGGGAGGGAGCTCATCAACCGATCCGGTCTCCGCCTGGACCACCCCCTCACTCCCCGCGACCTTGCCCTGGCCCGCCAGAGCCTTGAGGAACTCCCCCTGCTGGAGCGGGCGCGGATGCGCTGGCGGAGGGGGGGGCTGACCATCTCGGTAAGGGAGCTTCTGCCCGTCGCCCTGGTCAAGGTCTCCGGTGCCTACTACCTGCTGCTGGAGGACGGGCGGGTGATTCCCCGGGAGGCGGCCGAGGGGAGGGAAGCGGTGCTCGCCCGCCTGCGCACCGTGCCCACCCTGGTGCTCAGCGACCCCCTGCAGAAGGAGGACAGCGTACTGCTCAGCAAGGCCCAGCGGGCGCTGGCTGCGGCGGTGGCCTTCGGCCGGCCGGTGGCCAGATACCTGCGCCTCACCGAGCAGGGGGAGCTGGTGCTGGAGCTCAAGGACGGCTCACGCATTGAACTGGGCAGCCAGGCGGATGGTCTTGAGCTTAGGGTAGTGAGGGGGATTGAGGTGTGGCGCGCCCTCCACAGCCGGAGCCGGGGCGGACCGCTGAGCATTGACCTGGCCACCTCCGAGGGGGTGGCCTATGTTAAGTTAGAAAGAAGCTAGGAGAGCCAGTCGCCAGATGGAGCCGCACACCACAGACTCGCCCGCTGCCCGCTGGGTCACCCTCGCCTTGGGACTGATCGCCCTTGCCCTCACCATCGGGGTATTGGCGGCCACCAACCCGGCGGGAGGGGCAGGAGGCAGGCTTAAAACCATGCTCTCGCAGGCCGGCTACCTGCCCCTCTCCGGCCCCGGCCTGGTCATCACCCTTGACGACAGCGGCGACCCCACCCGCGGGGAGGAGGGGATTCTGCACGAACAGGACCTGCTCATGCTGATAAACGAACTGCGGGCGGCCGGGGCCAGGGCCATCTCCATCGGTGACGGCAAGCGGGAGGAGCGCATCACCGCCCTCTCCACCGTGCGCTGCGTTGGTCCGGTGGTGCTGGTCAACCAGACCCAAATGGTCCCCCCCCTCACCATCAAGGCGCTGGGTGATCCGGAGAGGCTGATGGCAGCCCTCTCCACGGCGGGGGGGGTGGTGGACCTGCTCAGGGCGGCGGGGCTCAAGATCTCCCTGGGGGGGCGCGACCATCTCACCCTACCCGGACAGCCCGGGGTGGAAGGAGGAGAGTGGTGAGCGGGGAGGTGTTTGCCTGCCTGGACCTGGGCTCCTCCAAGCTGGCCGCCGCAGTGGTCCAGCGCGCCCCCGATGGCCGGCTCTGGGTCAAGGGGGTCAGGGTTGAACAGAGCTCGGGCATCCGCAAGGGGACCATCCGCGACCTGTCGGTGACCACCAGGGAGGTGGACGCCGCCCTCTCGGGAGCGGCCTACGCCGCCGGCCTGAGCCCCCGCCAGGTCTGGGTAGTCCTGAACTGTCCCCACATCCTCTCCCTCGCCCGCCGGGCCAGCCTAAGTTTAGAGAACGGGGGCGAGGTTAGTGAGGAACACCTGTCGGCCCTGCGTGAAAGAGCCCGCCCTGCCGAGATCCCTGCCGGCTATGGGGTGATTGACCAGCTGGCCAGAAGCTATACCATTGACGATGAAGAGATCACCGGTTCGCCGGTGGGCATGTACGGCCGCCGGCTGGCCGGGGAGTTCCTCTTTCTGCTCGGCCCGGAGGCCCAGATCCACAACCTGGAAAAGGTTCTCTCCCAACTGGACCTGGAACTGGCCGGCCTCATCTACGCCCCGCTGGCCGACGCCATCGCCCTGACCACCCGCGAGCAGCGGGAGGCGGGGGTGCTGGTGATTGACCTGGGGGCGGGGGTGACCAGCTTTGCCCTCTACCTGGACGGTTCCCTGCTCTCCTGTGGGGCGGTGCCGGTGGGCAGCCGCAACTACGACCTGGACATCAAGCACGGCCTGGGGGTGAGCCTAGAGGAGGCCACCCGCATCAAGCAGACCTACGCAAGGGCCTACTTCCCCGAGGGCTCGCCGGAGCTGGAGGAAAACATTGAGGTGCGCCACTACGGCAAGCGCCACTTTGAGCGGGTAAGGAAGGCGGAGCTGGCCCAGATCATCAACCCACGCACCGAGGAGCACATTGAACTGCTGGCCGAGAAGCTCTCCGACCAGCCCCTGGAGGAGGTGCGCGCCGGGGCGGTGCTCTGTGGCGGGGGGGCAAAGCTTAGGGGGATTGACCAGCGGATCGCCGGGAGGTTGGGCATCCCGGTGGAGGTTGGCCGGATCGGCTCCTTTGCCCACCTGTCGGAGGAGTACCGGGGGCCGGAGATGGCCAGCCTGATCGGTAGTGTACTCATGCTCCAGGATCACCCCGAGCGGACGGCAGAGGCGGACGGGGGCGATGGAGGAGGGCTGATTGCCCTGCTTGAGCGGCTAAATGAAGTGGGCCTCAGCCTCTGGGAGTGGTTCTCCCGCACCGTGCTGGGGGCCCGCAGGGAGCCTTAGACCGGCCCTCCCCCTGTGCTAGTATCCTGTCTAACTTCTGCCCCCACGGGCATCAGCGAGCACTGCCATGGGAAAGATTCGCGAGAACGACAAGCTTTCCGCCTCCCCCCGCCGTCCCGGGGCCAACCTGATCGTGATCGGCGTGGGCGGAGCCGGCTGCAACGCAGTTGACCGCATGCTGGAAGACGGGGTGGAGGGGGTGGAGTTTATTGCCCTCAACACCGACTTCCAGCAGCTGGAACGCTCCAACGCCCCGCTCAAGATCCAGGTGGGGAGGGACCTCACCAAGGGCCTGGGAGCGGGAAGCGACCCCGAGATCGGCCGGCGGGCGATGGAGGAGAGTCGGGCCGAGGTGGCAGAACACCTGGAGGGGGCCGACATGGTCTTCGTCACCTGCGGGATGGGTGGCGGAACCGGCACCGGCGGAGCCCCCATCGTGGCCGAGGTGGCCCGGGAGATGGGCATCCTCACCGTCGGAGTGGTGACCAAGCCCTTCTCCTTTGAGGGCCGCCAGCGGATGCGCAAGGCGGAGCAGGGGATTGAGGAGATGCAGAGCGCAGTGGACTCCCTCATCGTCATCCCCAACGACCGCCTGCTCACCATCGCCGAGCAGACCATCCAGCTCAAAGAGGCCTTCCGGCTGGCCGACGAGATCCTCAAGCGGGCGGTGCTGGGGATAACCGACCTCATCCTCAGGCCCGGCCTTATTAACCTGGACTTTGCCGACATCCGCACCATCATGAAGGACAGCGGCAAGGCGCTGATCGGGCTGGGCGAGGCAAGCGGGCCAGACTCGGTGATGGAGGCGGTAAGCACCGCCATAGAAAGCCCTCTGCTGGAGACCTCCATTGAGGGGGCCACCGGCCTCTTGATCAACTTCTCCGGCCCCGAGGGGATGAGCCTCAACCAGATCGCCCAGGCGGCCGAGCACGTCCAGCAGATGGTGGACGAGGAGGCCAACATCATCTTCGGTGCCCAGATCATCCCCGAGCTGGAGGACCGGGTGAGGGTGCTGGTGCTGGCCACCGGGTTCAGCGGCGAGCCCCGCCCCCTGATCCGCGACACCCGCCGCAGGCGGGAAAAGAAGCACACTCCCCCCACCCTCCCCACCTCCTCCCAGCCCTCCCCCACCCAGGGGAAGGGAAAGGAGGCCAAGGCCGCCGGCTTCAAGGAGACCAGCCCCTCCGCCGACCGTCCGGTGGAGCGCTCCGCCGGTGAGGGAGGCGAGGTGGAGGACGAGCTAGACGTGCCCACCTTCCTGCGCCGCAGCACCAGGAAGCGCTAGCCCATGCCCCAGGGGGCTGGTGAGCGCTACCGGTGGCTATGCGAGCGGGTAAGGGAGGTGGCCGGGGGCCGCCCCATAAGGATCGTCGTTGCCACCAAGTATGCCAGCGATGAACAGGTGACCGAGGTGCTCCGGGCGGGGGCCCGGGAGCTGGGGGAGAACTACCCAGAGCGGGCAAGGGAGCGGTTTGAGCTCCTTTCTTCCCAGGGGTTCAGCTTCACCCGCCATCTCATCGGCCCCCTGCAGTCAAAGAAGGTGAAGCTCATCTGGGGCCTGGTGGACCTCCTCCAGACCCTGGCGCGGGAGAAGACCCTGCGGCTCATTGAGCGCACCAAACCGCCCGGAGCAGCGCCACTGGATGTGCTGGTTGAGGTAAACATCGCCCGCGAGCCCACCAAGCACGGGGTGATGCCGGAGGAGTGCATGAGCTTCTGCCGGAAGGTGGCAGATTCGGAGGCGGTGAGGCTTAGGGGGCTAATGGCCATCCCGCCCAAGCCGGAGAGGCCCTCCGACAGCCGCCCCTGGTTTCAGGCGATGGTAGAATTGTATGGGCAGGCAAGGAAGGGGTACCTATCTCCGGACAACCCGGTTGACCTCCTCTCCATGGGGATGAGCCTAGACTTTGAGGAGGCCATCCGGGCGGGGGCCAACATGGTCCGGATCGGAAGCCTCCTGTTTTCCTCGCCCGCCCCAAAGAATCTGTCTGAGCGAGGTGCTGGACAGTGAGACTATGGGATTGGGCACTGAATCTGTTTGCCGGACCAGACGAGGAGGGGGAGCTCATTGAGCTGCCCCAGTCCACCAGGGGGGAGGCTGGCCGGGAGGGGGAGCTCAGGCTGGAGCTTTCCCGCCCCCCCCAGATCAACGTGCTGGTAGCCCGGCCCACCCTAGACCAGGGAGTTCCCACCGACGACCTCAACTACTACATTGACCGGCTAAGGAGCGGCTGTCAGGTGATCGTAAACCTCTCCGAGCTTGCCGCCCACGACCCGGAACGGGCCCGGCGCATCTACGATCAGCTGGAGGGGGCGCGCATCGCCCTGGAGGGGAAGAGCGTGGAGATCGGGCACCAGGTCTACCTTTTTGCCCCTCCGGGAACCGAAATTGAACTAGACGAGCCCCCACCGGCGGTATAAGGGGTAAACCGAGCGGACCCCAAGCCGCCCCCGGCCAAAAAGGGCATGAGAGCCTAGCCTGAAAAATCCACCGACACAAGGACCAAGACAAGATGGCTCAGAAAGATGGTGTTTTCTACTACACCCCCATCGGGGGGACCGGTGAGATCGGCAAGAACTGCACCCTGATTGAGTACGGCGACGAGGCGGTGATGATTGACTGCGGCCTCTCCTTCCCCGACTACCGCATGTTCGGGGTAGATATCGTGGTCCCCGACTTCACCTACCCCTGGAACCTGGGGGGGAGACTCAAGGCCATCCTCATCACCCATGGCCACGAGGACCACATCGGCGCCCTGCCCTACTTTTTGCGCAAGGCCAACCCCAAGCCCCCCATCTATGCCACCCGCCTCACCCGGGCGATGATCCACTCCAAGCTCCAGGAGTGGGACCTGCACACCGAGGTGGAGCTGATTGAGATCGCCCCCGGCGAGGAGCACTGGATCGGCCCGTTTAGGGTCAACTCCTACCGGGTGACCCACTCCATCCCCGACTCGGTCTCCTACTCCATCACCACCCCGGCGGGGACCTTCTTCTTCAGCGGCGACTTCAAGCTTGACCCCAACCCCATTGACGGCCACTTCACTGAGATGGAGCGCATCGCCGCCCTGGGCCGGGAGGGGGTGCTGGCGGCAGCCATAGACGTCACCCGCTCCGACCGCCCCGGCACCACCCCCAGCGAGTCCACCGTTGGCCCCGCCCTGGAGGAGGTCTTTAGGGGCCACCGGGGAAGGATCTTCACCACCACCTTCGCCTCCAACGTCCACCGGGTCCAGCAGATCATCAACGTGAGCGAGAAGTACCGCCGCAAGGTGGCCATCGTGGGCCGTTCCATGATCAAGAACTTCAACATCGCCAAGAGCCTGGGCTATGTGGAGGCACCGCCGGGGATCATCGTAAGCCTGGACGAGCTGGACTCCCTCCCCGACGAGCAGGTCTCCATCATCATCACCGGCAGCCAGGGGGAGCCCCTCTCCGCCCTAGCCCGGGTGGCCCGTGGCGAGCACCGGGACATAAAGCTGCGCAAGGGTGACCTGGTGATCTTTTCCGCCAGCCCCATCCCGGGAAACGAACTGGCCATCTACCGGGTGGTGGACCGCCTCTACGAGATGGGAAGCGACGTCATCTTCGGCGACGAGTACGGGGTCCACGTCTCGGGCCACGCCGCCCAGGAAGATCTTCGAGCCTTCGTCAACCTGATCCAGCCCAGGTTCATCCTCCCCCAGCACGGCGACTACCGCCACCAGATGCGCTTTAAGAAGCTGGTCCAGCAGATGGGCTGGCAGGAGGAGCAGGTGGCCATCGTCAAGAACGGCCAGCGCTGGGAGGTCTCCGCCACCGGCCTGCGCAAGGCGGGCACCGTCCCCAGCGGGGCGGTCTACATTCACGTGGAAAGCGGCGGCGACCTAGGGGCCCGCCACATTGAGGAGCGCCAGGAGCTGGCCGAGGCGGGGGTGCTGGTGGTCTCGGTGGCCCTGGACCCCAGGCGGGGCCTGATAACCTCGGAGATAGAGTTTCAGGCGCGGGGCTTCTTCACCGAGGAGGAGCGCCCCGACCTCTACCAGCGCCTGCGCAGTCGGGTGGAGGACCTGATCTACCGCTACGATCTAGGCGACCCCAACCAGCGAGACGAGCTCCGGCTCAACCTTGAGCAGGAGCTTCGGGGGATGCTAAGGGAGGAGTACGGGCTGGAGCCAGAGGTGATTTCCGCCCTAAGCTACCTCGTCCCCACTGGCCGGCCCCACCACCAGGTCCCCACCACCCAGCGGGGTAGATGAGCGAGCTTATCAAGCTCCTCCTGCTGGGCGTGGTGCAGGGGCTGACCGAGTTCCTGCCGGTAAGCTCCAGCGGCCACCTCACCGTTGGACAGCACCTCCTGGGCCTCAACGCCTCCCACAACGCTCAGGTGATCGTGGTGCTCCACCTGGGAACCATGGCCGCAGTGCTGATCTACTTCCGGCGCGATTTTGCCGCCATGGTCCTGGCCCTGCTGGGGAGGTCCCTGGGCCACCGGGAGGAGGCTCCCGCCATGGTGAGGACAAAGCTGGGGGAGGAGGAGGTGGCCCGGGTGGTAGGAACCAGCCAGCTCCCCGCCACCTCCCGGCGATCAGCGGTAGCCCAAAACCGCCGGCTGGTCCTGCTGCTTATCTTCTCCACCCTGCCCCTGCTTCTTGCCATCCCCCTGGGGTCCCAGGTGGAGGCCCTGGCCGAGGACCCCCGCCTCCTCTGGGTGGTGGGCGTCGCCTTTCTGGTCACCGCCGCAGTAAACCTGGCCATTGATCTGGTCAGCCCCTCCCGCCCCCGCCGGGCCGATGAGATGGGCATCCTCCACGCCCTGGCGGTGGGCTTTTTCCAGCTGGTTGCCCTCATCCCGGGCATCTCCCGCAGCGGTTCCACCATCCTGGGAGGGGAGCTGGTGGGCCTTGACCGCAATGAGGCGGCCCGCTACTCCTTCCTCCTCTCCAGCATCGCCATCCTGGGCTCGGCGGTCTTCACCGCCCGGGAGCTAGGTCAGCTGGTGGAGGTGGAACCTCTCCCCCTGCTGGTGGGGTTTATCGGGGCGATGGTGAGCGGGATGCTCGCCATCCACCTGCTACTTGCCCTGGTGCGCCAGCGTTCGGTTAGATGGTTCGGTCTCTACACCGGCGCAGTGGGAGTGGTGGTGCTCATCCTGGCCCTGGGCAGTGGTGCCAGGCTCTAAAATCCCCCCGTGGCTCACCTTCCCGTGGGGGCAACTTTCAGTCGGCCGCTGCGCAAGCTGGCCCACATCTCGGGCGGCCTACCCCTGCTCCTCCTTCCCCTCTTCGTGGACGGCCTGCCCGAGACGGTGGTGGCCTACCTGCTGGGCTCCCTCTACCTGGTCTTCTTCCTTTGGGTGGCCGCCTTTCCCCGGCCGGTGGCCCGCCTCTTCCACCGCCTAGTAAAACCGGGTGAGGCGGAGCAGGGACTGAGGGGAGCCAGCGCCTACTTCTTCGTCCTCAGCGCCGATCTTCTTATCCTGGCGCCGCTGGTGGGGCTAAAGCCTGCCGCCCTGGCCGGGATGATGCTTACCTTCGGCGACGGTTTCTCCGCCCTGGTGGGGAGGAGGGAGGCCCCCACCTGGCCCTGGAACCCCTCCAAAACCATCTGGGGAAGTGTGGGCTTCGTCATCTTCACCTCCCTGGCCTGGCTGACCTTCCTGGGGCTGGCCGGCTACCCCCTCACCACCCGGCTGGCCCTGGTGAGCCTGGTCGCAGCGCTTGTTGGCGCCCTGCTGGAGTCCCTGCCCCTGGAGGATGTGCTGGATGACAACCTGGTGGTGGGACTGGGGGGAATGGTCCTCGCCACCCTGGCGGTGGGGATGCTCTGAGGGCTCAGGCGCTGCAATACTGCCACTCGGCGATGTGGATCAGCCAGTAGCGGCCATCGCCGTCGCCCTTGAAGTAGAAGCGGAGGGTGTGGCCCTCGCCGTGGTAGGTGAGGCGGAAGTCCACCCCCAGTTCGCGGGCCGCCACCGCCTCCTCAATCTCGCTCTCCCCGAAGGAGGAGGGGTCCTGACTGACCAGGTCAATGAAGGCGCCGATGATGGTCTCTTCCAGCTTGGGTCGGTCCAGGCGGAAGATCCCCACCACCCCGGGGTCGCGGTAGGCCTCCCTAGAGCAGTCATAGGCCACCGGCTCCCCCAGCCTCACCCGGATAACCTCCTGCTTCTCGTACCAGGGCGAGGTAAGTGCCCCCAATTCGGGGCTGAAAAGTTCACTCAGGTTGCCATTTGGTCCCAGCCAGCGGGTGGGGAGGATGAAGGCCCCCGGCTGCTGCCAGAGGGTAAGGCCCCAGTCGGGGTGGATGAGCCTGGCCAGGGCCTCGCCGTCCTCGGTGGCTATCGCCTCCAAGAGGTCGCCCACCGTGTCAATCAGCCGGCTGTCAAACTGGCTGGTGGCCACCGGCAGCTCAATCCGCTCGGCCGAGGCGGGGATGGGAAGAAGCAGGAGCAGACCCGAAGCTACCACCAGCCACAGAGAAAGCAGGAGGGGCAGAAGGCGGTTGCGCGGCTGGTTGACCTCCCCCATGAAGAATTCCTCCCCAGGGTGATTATATGCACACCTGGGAAAAGATCTGAACCGATTCTTCCCCTGGCGAGTCATATAGTTCAGCAGGAACCCCCCACCAGGAGTTTAGGATGGCCAGAAAGAAGGCTCTGTTCACTCTCGTCGTGGGGGCGCTGGTGGCCCTCGCTTCCCCTGCCCTGGCCAGCTACAACCCCCGGGGCTGGATGCCGGGGGACGTAGTACCTAACTACCGCCACATCCAGCAAAGCTACCCCGCCAGCCAGGGAGAGATGCTCCCCTACCAGTGCAACCCGCTGGGCTTTACCCGCCACCTCTTCCGGGGTGGCCGGCTGGTGAGCATCCCCCCCTGCCCGGGGGAGAGCTTCCGCTTCAGCTTTGGCAGGGGCCTTAAGCTTAGGAACCTCTATCAGCCTCCCTTCCCGCCCGGCCAAGAGGTGGTGGCGGTGCCCGACGGGCCGGTCTACCGCCTCTACCTGCGCGACCCCCTCACCGGCACCCTCTCCTTCACGGGGATAAACACCAGCCGGGTGAGGCCCTACCTTCCCCCCATCTACCGGCCCTACCCCTACCTTGCCCCGCCCTACGGGGGAGGCTACTACTACCTGCCCGGCTACTTTCCCCCCCACCCCTATTACTCCCTCTATCTTCCCCCCTACGCCCGCTACTCCTTCTCCGCCTCCCTTGACCTGGGACGGGCAAACCTCAACCTCCACTTCTGGCGCTAGCCGGGAAAGGGCCGGGGCCCTGAAAAGTGGGGCCGCCAGGGGCAGGTTGATAGAATCAGCCCCACGATGATTGACCAGGAGCTGAGAGATACCGCTGGTGCGCTGGGTTGGGACATTGAGAAGCTTCGCCGGATGGCCAAGCTCATCCGCCGCGATGTCCTCATCCAGGTGACCAACGCCCAGTCGGGTCACCCCGG
>JALSIF010000275.1 GCA_026981635.1 bacterium
CACCACCAGAAGCACCATGGTGGCTATGTGAGCAAGCTAAACGCAGCGCTGGAGGGGCTGGACCAGTTCCTCAGCATGGACATCAACGAGCTTGTGCTACACCTGGATGAGGTGCCGGAGGAGAAGCGCCAGGCGGTGATCAACAACGGGGGCGGCCACCACAACCACAGCCTCTTCTGGGTGGTGATGGCGCCGGCCGGCCAGGGAGGGGGTGGCGAGCCCTCGGGGGAGCTGGCCGAGGCCATCGCGTCGGTCTTTGGCGGCTTTGAGAACTTCAAGGAGCAGTTTTCCACCGCGGCGGCCACCCTGTTTGGCAGCGGCTGGACCTGGCTGGTGGTGGACCCGGCCGGGGGGCTAAAGGTGATCACCACCCCCAACCAAAACCCGCCCCAGCTGGTGGACAAGGGCTTTCGGCCCATCCTGGGGCTGGACGTGTGGGAGCACGCCTACTACCTGAAGTACCAGAACCGCCGGCCCGACTACATCGCCAACTGGTGGAACGTGGTCAACTGGGCCAAGGTGGGGGAGCTGTATGTGATGTATAAGGGGTAGGTTAATAAGGGATATCTGTGTTAACATGACCTCTGACTAGGTATCAGTCGGCGTGCTTTAGGGACGAGGATGACTTACGGAAAGGGGGCTAAGACTGGGTGGCCCGACTGGGTCAAAAAGCTGGGAGAGCCTTATTATTCATCCCCTGACCGGTCAGCCCTGATCTATCAAGCTGACTGCATTGAAGCGCTCAAAAAAATTCCTAAAGATTCAATAGATTTAATTTTTGCCGATCCGCCATATTTCCTCTCTGACGGTGGAATCACCTGCCACGCTGGCAAGATGGTCAGCGTGGATAAAGGGGATTGGGACAAGCCACCGGGCTTAGGTGAGATGCACGTGATCAACCTGAAGTGGCTCTTCGAGTGTCAGCGGATTCTCAACTCACACGGATCCATTTGGGTCTCGGGAACGCATCATGTGATCTTCTCGGTCGGGTTTGCGATGCAGCAGCTGGGGTTTAAACTGCTTAATGTCATTACCTGGGTAAAGCCCAATCCTCCGCCCAATCTCTCGTGTAGGTACTTTACTCACGCGACTGAGATCGTGCTGTGGGCGGCTAAGAATGAGGAGACTAGGCATATCTTCAATTATAAGGAGATGAAAGAAATAAATAAAGGTAAACAGATGAAGTCTCACTGGAGAGACATTGCTCCAGATTTGACAGATGAGTGGAAAATTCTCCCCCCATCGGGCGATGAGAAGAGGCATGGGAAGCACCCGACGCAGAAACCATTGGCCCTGCTTGAAAGGATCATAATGGCTTCTTCAGAGCCGGGACACTTGGTTCTGGACCCATTTATGGGCTCTGGTACTACGGGAGTGGCTGCCATCAGGCTAGGGAGGAAGTTTATAGGATTTGAGCTCAAGGAGGAGTTTATTAAGGTAGCCTCAAAAAGGTTAAGAGATGAATATGAAAATTGTAGGCAAGGTAAATTAGAAGATGAATTATTTAAAGAGCTTGAGGAGCTTTCTGGTAGAAAGATAGCTGGCTATTAGTATTTGCTAGCTTGACTTTCTAGTGAGACAGTAGGTGAAAGAATGGTCAGATATGGTGATCTAGGTTTCTCTAGCTTTGAGGACTTCTTCTATGAGTTCAAGAATACTTTATTAATGTCTAATAAAACTTATGATTATTTTGTTGATTGGGATAAGGTCAGGAGAGAAATTGAAGCTCATAGGGCTGAGCTCTCTATTCTTAATGTATTAACCCGGATTAACAGTAAGGATGAAAGAACATCTGAGTTAGGTCATTTAATTTCTAAGTATCCTGAAGTTGTTTCTACCCTGCCTCTTTTAATAGCCGAGAGGATTCATAATGAAAAGATTGACATATTTGATTTGGATAGTGAAGAAGTAGTTTCTCTTGTATTTACTCCAGATGCTGTGGAAGAGAATTCATTAGAAGAAATTGTTGATTTTTGCGTAAAGACTGGAATAATTGACTTATTTGGTGAGATAAAGGATGTCATTGATTATCTACTTGGAGTTGAAGTTGGATTAGACACCAACGCTAGGAAAAATAGAAGTGGAAACATATTTGACAAGATAGTGGAAAGAAGAATAACTAAGTTTATTGATGATAGTTGTATCCTGGTTGGACAGGATCCTAATTTATCTTTATATAAAGTCATTGCTTCAGGTAAAAAGAGAGCTAAGACTCATGACTATGTTATCTACAGAGAAGGAAAACCAGCTGTTGTAATTGAATGCAATTTCTACAACACCGCTGGAAGCAAGCCGATTTCAATAGCTGAGAGTTATATTCTGATGTCACAAGCTGCAGGAAAGCGGGGGCTTAAGTTTGTGTGGATAACTGACGGACCTGCCTGGTTAAAAATGACTGAGCCACTTGAGAGAGCTATGAGTGATATAGATTGGGTAATAAATTATTACATGATTAATAAAATAATGAGGATAATTGAAAGCACCTGACCGCTCTTACCTACTTAGCGGAGTGGGAGGCTCAATTAAACAGGCCGGGGAGCCTGCCGGTCCCTTCGAACCTGCCTGCCCCCGGCCCGTCGGGTGGTGAGGTCCCCTTACGGGGTAAGGGTAAGTCTACCACATCTGTTGGCAAGTTGTGAAGTCCTGTGAGGAAATTGGCGGGACCTTTTTCCTCACCTCCTCCACTGAGCAGATCGCCGGGACTTTTTTTCTGCCTACTCCATGGGCAGGGAAGCTTGACTTGAACCTCCGCCATTGTTGGGGGGTTTTGCCTTAATCTTCCCGATGGCGCGGGAAGTCGGGGGTTTTATGCCTGCCGCCTTGGCTGGCCTTGGGGTGTCTAGCCTGCCCGGTGGATTGCTGAGCGCAAGGACTGGTCCCGGCTTTGGCGATGAAGCGCTGGTGGTGGGAACCCGCCGCTGTCAGCGGGCCGGGTGGGCGAGGAAAGCGTTGATAGCGCTTGCGACCTGGATGTCCCTTAGCTTTGAGGTGGTCCTGGAAGTGGGGGAAGCTTTCGGGGAGCCACCTGGGGAGTTGATCAGCTCTCCTCGGGCGGTGGCCTATTTGCTGGCGGCTTCTTCTTCTCCCCGGTGGGGGGCTCATGGTCGGGGGGACCTTGGAGGCTCTTCTTGTAGCGCTCCTGCCACCAGCTTCTCAGGCGCTCCACGATCTCCACTTCAGAGCCGATGGGCTTGGGCTCAAAGAGGCGAAGGTGGGCCAGCTCCTCGGGCAGGTAGAGCTGGGGGACAAACCCCTCCGGGAAGCTGTGGGGGTAGCGGTAGCCCTCACCGAAACCCAGCTCCTTCATCAGGCGGGTGGGGGCGTTTCTCAGGTGGCGGGGAACGGGGAGGGTGCCGTGCTCCCGGGCGATCTTGCGCGCCCGGCCCAGGGCGAGGTAGGCGCTGTTTGACTTGGGTGCGCTGGCCAGATATACCGCGCACATGGCCATGGGGATGGCCGCTTCGGGCATGCCCACCTGCTCCTGGGCCTGGTAGGTGCTCACCGCCAGGGTGAGGGCGTAGGGGTCGGCCAGCCCCACATCCTCCGCCGCCGAGATCACCATCCGCCGGCAGATGAAGCGGGGGTCCTCGCCCGCCTCAAGCATCCTAGCCAGCCAGTAGAGGGCGGCGTCAGGGTCGGAGCCGCGCACCGACTTGATGAAGGCGCTCGCGAGGTCATAGTGCTCGTCGCCCGCCCGGTCGTAGCGAAGGGCTCCGGAGGAGGCAAGCTCCCGAAGCTGCTCCAGGTCAACCACCACCCTCTCGCCCTCGCCCGCCCGGGCGCGGGCCAGCTCCACCGCCTCCTCCAGCCCGGCCAGGGCCACCCGGGCGTCCCCGTCGGCTGCCCGAGCAAGGGCACGCACCGCCTCATCGGTCACCTCCACCGGCTCGTCCCCAAGCCCCCGCTCCGGATCGGCCAGGGCGCGGCTGAGGATCAGCTCTATCTCCTCCTCGGTGAGGGGGCGAAGGATGAATAGGCGGCAGCGGGAGAGGAGGGGGGAGATGATGTAGAAGCTGGGGTTTTCGGTGGTGGCACCGATGAAGGTTAGCACCCCCTCCTCCACCAGGGGGAGGAGGGCGTCCTGCTGGGCCTTGTTGAAGCGGTGGAGCTCGTCTACGAAGAGTACCACCGGGCGGGCAAACATCCCCCCGCCCCGGGCCAGCTCCTCCGCCCGGCGGATGTCCCTCACTCCGCTGGCGGTGGCGGAAAGCTCAATGAACTGGGCATCTATGGCGCCGGCCACCAGGCGGGCGAGGGTGGTCTTGCCGGTGCCCGGGGGACCCCAGAGGATGAAGGAGGGCACCCTGCCCCGGCGGGCGAGGGCGGCAAGCTCCCTCACCACCGGCGCCTGCCCCACCACCTCCTCAAAGGTGCGGGGGCGCATCCGCGCCGCCAGGGGCACGCGGCCTGGGGAGGGGTCGCCTCTCACTGGAGTCGATTCTAGCCCCCCGCTTCACTCCGGCGGGGAGGGGATATAGTCAGGAAGCGGTGGGACTGAAAGGGAAAGCGGGCTGGCTCCTTGGAGCGCTGGCGCTCCTCGCTCTGGCCTTCCAGGCCTGTCCCGGCCGGCCGGGGGAGGACCCCGTAAGGCGGCTGGTCACCCGGGAGGACCTGGGCGCGGGGCTCAGGGTGGGGCTGTCGGTGGAGAGTCTGCCCGCTGAGGGGATAGAGCTTGGTCCTTACCAGCTTGAGGGGCCCATAAAGCAGGAGAGCGAGGCCAACCCCGACCTCTCCTCCCTTATCTGGTACTGGAAGGATGCCCTCATGGTTAGCGTGGCCGCCTACCGGGGGCGGGTGCAGAAGGTGGAGGTGGGCGTGGTGAGGCCGGAGCTGCTCAGCGAGCGGGGGATACCTACCCTGAGCGGGCTGGAGGTGGGAAGGACGGAGCGGGATCGGGTGGTTGAGCTGCTGGGGGAGCCGGACTGGAGCTTTGAGCACGAGGGGAGGCTCTATGAGCGCTACATCACCATTGATGAGACGATGGGCCGGGTCTATGAGCTGATCCTTACCTACCAGCAGCGGGAGGTGCCCAGTGCGGTGGTGAGGGAGAAGCCGGTCCCGCCCGAGGAAGAGGCGGCCAAGCCCAAGGACGAGAAGAGGCCCATCCCCCTGCCCAGGAAGGTTGAGTATGAGGAGACGGGAGAGATGCTTCCCGCCGGCTGGCTGCTGGTGGGCTATGCATACAGTGCCCACGGGTCGGTGGAGGTGGCCCGAAAGTACCTTGAGCAGGGAAGGAGGGGTCCCGAGGTGATTGAGGAGAAGGTCCCTCCCGTGGAGGGGTCTCAGAAGAGCTAGCCAGAAGGCAGAGGAGTGGTGGGCGCACCAGGACTCGAACCTGGGACCTCCACGATGTCAACGTGGCGCTCTAACCAACTGAGCTATGCGCCCCCGGCCCAGATTTTAGTGGAGGGGACGGGCGGAATCGAACCGCCGTAAGAGGTTTTGCAGACCTCTGCCTAACCACTCGGCCACGTCCCCGCTTTGGCTCCCTGAGTATATATACCTGAGGTAGGGGCGGTCAATTGCCCCCGCGGGGCGGGTGGATTTTATAATTCTTATGGAGGGTGACCGCGAGGGGCGGTGCGAGAGAGCCAGCTAAACCGAGGTGACCTGCCATGAACCTGGCGCTGCTTACGGTCCTGGTGATGGGTGTGCTCTATCTGGGCTACCGCTTCTACGCCCCCTATATCGCCCGCATCCTGGGGGAGGACGACCGGCGCAAGACCCCGGCGGTGGAGATCAACGACGGGCTGGACTACTGCCCCTGCTCCCGGCCTGTCCTCTTCTCCCACCACTTTGCCACCATCGCCGGGGCGGGGCCCATCGTGGGGCCCACCCTGGCGGCGGTCTATGGGGTGGTGCCGGCCATGCTCTGGATCGTGCTGGGGGGCATCCTCTTTGGGGCGGTCCACGACTACGTCTCCATGTATGCCTCCATTCGCCACCGGGGGCGCTCCATCCCCCAGATCACCTCCCGATACGGGGGCAAGCTTGGCTTCGGGCTGTTTATCGGCTTTGCCATCCTGGCCCTGATCCTGGTAAACGCCATCTTCCTCAAGCTCTCCGTCCAGGCGCTGGTCTCGGTGATCCCGGCCGCCTTCGTCAACTTTGACCCTGGCCAGTTTGCCTGGACCAGCCGGCTGGTGATGGAGGATGGCTCCTTCCGGGTGGGAGGGATTGCCACCACCTCGGTGATCGTAATCTCCCTGGTGGCGCCGGTGATGGGCTACTTCCTCTATGTAAGGAAGGTGAGCACCAAGATCATGCTGCCCATCGCCCTGGGGGTGGCGGTGCTCTCCTTTGTGGTGGGGCTCTACTACCCGGTGAGCTTTACCGGCCTTGACCGGGCCACGGTGATGGCCATCTGGACCGGGGTGCTTGCGGTATACACCCTGTTTGCCGCCGCCCTGCCCATCTGGCTCTTGCTTGAGCCGCGCGACTTCATAAACAGCTTCGTGCTCTACATCGGCATCTTTGGCCTGCTGGTGGGGGCGCTCGTTGCCGGCCTCAGCGGGGCTACGGTGGGAGGCGAGGGGACCCTGCCCCTGTTTAGCGTGGGGCGGGGGACCGAGATCCTGGGGCCCATCTTTCCTCTGCTCTTTATCACCATCGCCTGTGGAGCCCTCTCCGGCTTCCACAGCCTGGTGGCCAGCGGCACCACCGCCAAGGGGATAAGCGTTGAGTCGGATGCCCGCCGCATCGGCTACGGCTCCATGGTGGTGGAGTCGGCCTTCGCCTTCCTGGTGCTCATAGCCATTGCGGTGGGGCTGGGGGCGGCGGGCTACTTCGGCGCCAGCGGCATCGTCTGGCCCACCGAGCCGGGGATGCAGAAGAACCCGGTGCTGGGCTTTGCCATGGGCTTCGGTGGCCTGCTCCACCAGGCCCTCCCCTTCATCCCCCTGCCCCTGCTCATCGTATTTGGCATGCTGATGCTGGAGGGCTTCCTCATCACCACCCTGGACTCGGCGGTGCGCCTCAATCGCTACCTGCTGGAAGAGGTGTGGATGATGGCCTTTAAGAACCCGCCCAAGTGGCTGATGAGCTACTGGTTCAACACCCTGCTAAGCGTCATTGCCATGGTGGGGCTGGCGGTATCGGGCGGGGTGGAGGCCCTCTGGCCGGTCTTCGGCACCGCCAACCAGCTTTTGGGGGCCCTCACCCTCACCGTGCTCAGCCTCTGGCTGATCACCATCCGCAAGCCGGCCTGGTTTACCGTAATACCTGCCCTGTTCATGATCGCCACCACCCTGACCAGCCTGGTGGAGATGCTATGGAAGCACGCCGGGCTGAGCGGGGCGCCGGCCAACCCGGTGCTTCTGGTGGCCGATGCGGTCCTGCTCGTCTTTGCCCTGGGGGTGATTGTGGTGGCGGTGGTGCGCATCTTTGGGCGGGGAGCGGGGAAGACTGCCGAGCCTGAGCCCCAGCCGGCCGAAGCGTGAGTCTCTGCTAGCCTAGGTTGCCCTTGGGTGCACTGGCCAGAGAGCTTGGGCGGAGATTTCCCCAGCTTGAGGTGGTGCACCTTGCTGAGGTGGACTCCACCCAGAGCTTCCTGCGCCGCCGGATTGGGCAGCGGGGGGAGCTCGGTCGCCCCGTGCTGGTTCTGGCCCAGCACCAGACGGCGGGGCGGGGAAGCTGGGGGAGAAGCTGGCAGGACACCCCCGGGGAGGCACTGCTCATGAGCCTGGGGGCAAGGCTCAGTTTCAAACCCACCCCACTCCTCTCCCTGGCCGCCTGCGCGGCGGTGGGGCGGGGGCTGATGAGGGCCTTCCCCGAGCTTGAGGAGCGGTTCTTCTTCAAGTGGCCAAACGACCTCATCCTGGAGGACAGGAAGGTGGGGGGGACCCTTACCGAGATCGTGCGCCGCCACGCCATCGTGGGGGTGGGGATCAACCTGGGCTGCCTGCCATCTTTGCGGGAGCCGCCCCCCCTGCCGCCTACCTCCCTCACCCTGGAGCTGGGGAGAAGGGTTGAGCTTTCGGCGGAGCTTGTCGTCCCGTTGGTGGAGGAGCTGTTGGGGCTGGTGGGGCTTGGAGATGAGCGGGCGGGGGAGAGGATTGGGGAGCTGGTGGAGTTCTTTGCCGGCCGCGAGTGGTCCCAGAGAAGGGAGCTTCCGGTGACGGTGGAGGGGATGCGGGTGACCGCCCTGGTGAAGGGAGTTGATCCCGAGACGGGTGAGCTAATCCTCACCAAGGGGGGTAGAGAGATTAGGGTGATGAGTTATCAGCAGGTGCTGGAGCGCCCCTCCCCCGGCGACGAGGAGGGAGGGGAAGGCTAGGTGGCGGTGAGCTTTGACAGCCTGGTGGGGCGGCTGCGGGGAAAGACTGCCCTGCTGGTCTATCCCTACCCCAAGCTCAACGGTGCCCGCCCGCCGGGCCGGGCCCTCAGGGAGGAGTTTGCCCTGCTTGCAGAAAGCTGTGGGCTTCTGGTGGTGGGGAGCTACCTGCCTGGTATCGGCCGGATCAACCCGGCAACCTACCTTGGCCGGGGACAGGTGGAGAAAGTGAGGCGGATGGCCGAGGAGCTTTCCGCCCAGGTGGTGGTGCTTGCTGCCCCCATCACCCCGGTCCACCAGCGCAACCTGGAGGAGCGGCTGGGCCGGCTGGTAATCGGGCGAAGCGAGCTCATCTTCCAGGTCTTCATGGACCGCGCCCACACACACGAGGGGAGGGTGCAGGTGGAGCTGGCCCGGCTGCGCTATGACCTGCCCCGCATCAGCATGCTGATTGAGGAGCAGAGCCGCACCGGCGGCGGTATCGGCACGGTGGGTCCTGGCCAGACCACGGTGGAGGTGCTGAGGACCCGGGTGCGCCGCCGCATCCGCCAGCTGGAAAACCAGATTGAGAAGCTGCGCCGGGGAAGGGACACCCGCCGCAAGCGGAGGGTAAGGAGCGCCCTGCCCCTGGCCGCCCTGGTGGGCTATACCAACGTGGGCAAGTCCACCCTGTTTAACCGGCTCACCTCGGCGGAGGTGGAGGTGGATGACCGCTACTTCGCCACCCTGGACCCGACGGTGCGGCGGATGGGTCTGCCCGACGGTCGCTCGCTGCTCATCACCGACACGGTGGGCTTTATCCATGAGCTGCCCGAAGAATTGATGGACGCCTTCCGTGCCACCCTGGACGAGCTCAGCCTGGCCAGCTTCCTCATCGTGGTGGAGGATCTCGCCACCGAGGGGTGGGAGGAGCGGCTCAACTCGGTGGAGAAGGTGCTTGCCGAGCTTCAGGTGGACCGCCTGCCCAGGCTTCTGGTCTTTAACAAGGTTGACCTGGTGGATGACCCCCTGGTGCTGGCCGAGGCGCGCAGCCGCTACCCGGAAGCCCTGCTGGTTTCCGCCCGCACCAGCGAGGGGATCGGCGAGCTCATCCTTAGGCTGATGGAGATGGTGGATGGGCTTGCCCCCCAGCGGGGGGTCAGCCGGACAGGTCTTCCCAGCTCACCCGATCGCCCGCCTTTACCGGCCGGATAAGCTGCCGGCCCACCACCTCACCGATGCGGTCGGGGCTGATCCCGCCGGCGGGGCGAAGGGGGATGAGATCCTCCTCCCTGAGTTCGTGGCCCGCGGGCAGGTCGCGGGCAAAGTAGAGGGAGCGGCGGGCGATCCTGGCTACCTCCTGCTCGGCCTGGCTCACCTGCTCAGGCTCAGCAGAGAGCATCTCCTCCAGCTCCCTTACCGCCCTGACCAGGGCGGAAAGCTCCCCCGGGTCGGCGGAGAGGGCGATGTCTGGCCCCTGCTGCCTCTCCTTGTCCAGGCAGAAGTGCTTCTCCAGCACCCTGGCCCCCAGGGCCACCGCCGCCAGGCAGGCGTGGATGCCGATGGTGTGGTCGGAGTAGCCAACCTCAAAGCCCAGCTCGGCGAGCCTGGTTATCCGGCGCAGGCGGGCCTCGCCCGGTGGGGTGGGGTATAGGCTCACGCAGTGGAGCAGGGTGACCTGGCTGGCCCCCGCCTCCCGGGCCACCTCCCCGGCGCGGCGGGCCTCCTTAAGGGTGCCCATGCCGGTGGAGATGATCAGGTGTTTGCCGGTCTGGGCGCAGGCCCGGATCAGGGGGTGGTTGGTAAGATCCCCGGAGGCGATCTTGTAGCGCCCCACCCCCAGCTCCTCCAGCATCCCCACCATCTCCACATCAAAGGGGGTGGAAAGAAGCTCTATCCCCAGCTCGTCGGCCACCTGCTTCAGGTGGTGGTGGTCGGCGGGGGAAAGCTCCACCGAGGAGAAGAGGGCCACCTGGTCGGCCGCCTCCCGGGGGTGGGCCAGGCCGGTGGCCCGAAAGCTCTGCAGCTTTACCGCATCGGCCCCCGCCCGGTGGGCGGCGCGGATCATCTCCTCGGCCAGCTCAACCTTTCCCCCGTGGTTTATCCCCAGCTCGGCGATGATGAAGACCCGCTCCATGGCAGTGAGATTATCGGCCCGGGGGAGGGGAAAGCGAAGCCCGGCTACTGGTCGTAGCTTAGGATCAGACGGGGGTAGACGAGGATCAGCTCTTCCTCCTCCACCTCAAGCTGTCTGGCGATGGCCCGCTTGATGGGGGCGGCGTAGCTCTGGTAGACCCTTTTGGTGGGGACGAGGCCGAAGAGGAGGATGCGCTCACCCACCCCGAGCCGCTCTGGCCGGTCATCGGGGGAGAGGAAGCGGGAGAGCAGGGGAACCACCACCCGCTGGCGCTCACCCAGCACCAGGTAGCTCACCACCGGCTCGTCCCACTGGGGCAGGCTCTGGCCGTCGTAGGCCACGGTGCCCCGGCGGCTGATGGGGGCGGAGAAGACCAGGTAGCTTCCCGCGTAGGTCTGCTGGGTGGCCCCTTCCAGGGCAGCAAGATCAATGGAGCGGTCGGCCCGCCGGCGAATCTCCGCCTCGTCCATGAAGGCGAGGGACTCGTAGGCCGCCCGCACCTCGGGGGAGGCCACCCTGGGTCCCTGCCTGCCCACCGTGGCGTAGAAGATGGCGAGGAAGAGGAGGGAGAAGGCAACGCTGCCCAGGAGGACCAGCAGCCCCTCCCGGAGGGGGTTGGTGCCCAGGTGCATGGTGTCGGGGGTGCGCCGGGCGACGATCTCCGGGTCGCCCACATTCACCCCCAGCTGGGGCGGGGCGGCCTCCCGCACCCTAAC
>JALSIF010000276.1 GCA_026981635.1 bacterium
ATGGATTCCCCTCGCCACCGTCTCCCTGTTTGGATTTACCAGTGGGCTCATCGCCGTCTACATCGTGCTTCGCCGGATGAGCTTCGTGGGCGATGGGTTGGCCCATGCCAGCCTGGCCGGGGTAGCCATCGCTTGGCTCGCCGGCTGGCACCTGACGGTGGGAGCGGCCGGCTGGGCACTGGTTACTGCCCTGGCAATCCGCCTGATGAGAAAGCTAAACATCGCTACAGACGCGGCCATCGGGGTAACCTTCACCTTCTCCTTCGCCCTGGGGATTGTGCTGATGGGGGAAGGAGAGGAAGCGGTACATCAAGTATTTGAGGCGGTATTCGGCAACCTCCTCGCGGTGGGCCAGGAGGAGCTCTACCTTACCCTGGCCACCTTCCTGGTGGTTGGTCTGGTTCTCCTCCTGCTTAGGCCGGTGCTTGACTTCGTCAGCTTTGACCCCGAGGGGGCAGCCGCCTTCGGGATACCCGTGCTGGTGGTTGACCTTGTTCTCATGGTGCTCATCACCCTAGTGGTGGTTGCGGGGCTAAAAAGCGTTGGGGTGCTCATGGTGGCGGCTATGGTGGTGACCCCGGCGGTCACCGCCCTGCAGGTCTCCCGCTCCCTTCCCGCTTCCCTCCTCATAAGCGGACTGGTGGGAGCGGTGGCGGGGCTGGCGGGCACCTGGATCTCGCTAGTAAGTGGCATCTCTACCGGGGCAACGGTGGTTTTGGTGGTGACGCTTATCTTTCTGATTGTGTGGCTGGGAAAGCTCCTCTCCCGCATGAGAGTGGCCGGCAGGCAAACCTAAAGCAATCTGCTTAAAAACTCTTGACAAGCTTTTGAGGGATCTGCTAACCTATGCCCTGCCTGCCCAACTTAAGTATCGGTTCCGACCGATACCCCTTCGAACATCCCCGGGTCCACTATGTCCCGGGGAGTTTTTTTACCCCCATGACGGTGCGGACAAACCGGGTCCGGCAGCTTTCTATAATCGCCTGCCATGGAGGGGAGGCTTAGTCTGGCCGTGCTGGTAAGCGGCTCTGGCACCACCCTGCAAAACCTGATTGACCGCCAGCGGAGGGGAGAGCTTAGGGCCGAGGTGGAGGTGGTGGTAGCCGACCGGCCAGACATCTATGCCCTCACCCGCGCCACCCAGGCGGGCATCCCGGCGGTGGTGGTTGATCGCCATGACTACCCCGACTACAAGGCCCACTCCGAGGCCATCTACGCCGCCATCAGCGGCTACCGGCTGGACTACCTGGTGTTGGCGGGCTATCTCAGCCGCCTCCACATCGCTCCACAGTGGCATCTAAGGATCATCAACATTCACCCGGCTCTTCTGCCTGCCTTTGGAGGAAAAGGAATGTATGGGGACCGGGTTCATCAGGCGGTGCTGGAGCACGGATGCAAGGTTTCCGGGTGCACAGTCCACTTCTGCGACGAGGAGTATGACCACGGTCCCATCATCGCCCAGGTGGCGGTGGCGGTGCTGGACGACGATACGGTGGAGACCCTGCGGGAGAGGGTCCAGCGAGCCGAACGAGAGCTCTACCCTACCGTCATCAACTGGCTGGCCGAGGGCAGGGTTGAGGTTGATGGCAGGAGGGTCAAGGTAAGGGGAATTGACCGGCTGAGAAGGGCGCTGAAGGAAGCTGACGGATAGAGGCTGACTTGCCAGAATCCCTGACTTGGGGTAAAAATAGTTATTGATGAGGTGGCAAAACCACAACCGGGCCATCTTCCTGCTGGGCCTGGTGCTGGTAGGGCTGGGGGGCTTTGCCTCCCTGGCGGGGATTGCCACCGCAGTGGGGCACTCCCTCCTCCATCGCACCCTCACCGAGGTCTCGGTAGGCCTGCTGGTGGGGGTGATCACCACCGCCCTTCCGGCCACCGTGATCGGGGGGATGATCTGCTACTCCTTTGCCCCCCTCGGGGCCGAGGTTGAGCCCGATCCCTGGAGTGAAAACCCCTGGCCGGAGTAGGCCCCTTGTCCGGTATTCAGGTGGCGGGAAGGCTGGCGGTGAGCTCGTCGTAGGGGTCATCTCCTACGCCATTGGGCCGGCGGCCACTGCAGATTCCCCGGCGGCTCTGACGAACGAACTCCACCAGGTGGCCAAGGTAGGGGTTGTTTGGGTCAAGCTCCTCAATGAGCCTAAGTGCCTCGCTTACCGAGTGGCCCTCCAAGAAGAGGATGCGGAAGGCGGTGCGGATGAGCTGGCGGTCGGAGCGACTCACCCCGTTCCTTCTCAAGCCTACGTTGTTTACGCTGACGATGCGGGCGGGTGCCTTCCCAAAAGCCAGCATGTAGGGGGGGACATCCTGCATAAGGCCGCTGGTTCCTCCCACCATGGCCAGCTCACCGATGCGCACAAACTGGTGGGCCACCGCCATCCCCCCGATCACCGCCCGGTCCTCCACCACGCAGTGGCCGGCCAGGGTGGCGTTGTTGGCCATGATCACCCCCTCGCCCACCTGACAGTCGTGGGCGATGTGGACGTAGGCCATCAGCAGACAGTCGTCGCCTACCACCGTGGTGCTTCCCTCGTGGGAGCCGCGATTGATGGTGACAAACTCGCGGATGCGACAACGCTGACCGATCTTGAGGAAGCTTTCCTGGCCCCGGTACTTGATGTCCTGGGGGTCGCCCCCGATTACCGCATGGGGGCCGATGCGGGTGAGCGCCCCCACCTTGGTATTGCGCTCAATCACCGTGTGGGACCCCACCACCACGCCTTTGCCCAGCTCAACCCGCGGGCCGATAACCGCATAGGGCCCGATTACCACCCCGGCACTCACCATCGCATCGGCGTGCACCCGGGCGGTGGGGTCAATCTGGGGAGGACCGAAGGTCTGCTCCTCCAGGGTTACCTGCTTTGGTTTGATGCTGGCACTCATCTTTTTCACCCCTTGCCCTTGCCCAACTCCTCAAGCCTTCGCTCGAGCTTGCGGATCCGACCGATCAGCTCCGGCAACCTAAGCAGTGCGGCGTAGGCCCGGATGGAACGGTGGTGGTCCACGGCGGGGTAGCCGGAGACGGTCTTGCCCGGCTCAACATCACCCATGATGCCCGCCTGACCTCCGGCAGTCACCCGGTCACCGATGGTGAGGTGACCGCCCACTCCCACCTGTCCACCGAACACACACCACTCGCCGGTCCTGGCCCCGCCCGAAAGACCAGTCTGGGCGGCAACCAGGTTGTTTTTCCCCAGCCTCACGTTGTGTCCCAGCTGGACCAGGTTGTCCAGCTTGGAGCCCTGCCCAATCTGGGTGTCGTCCACCACCCCGCGGTCAACTGCACAGAGCGCTCCCAGCTCAACCTGGCTCTCCACCGACACACTCCCCAGGTGGGGGATCTTGTGGTGACCCGTTTGGTCCGACACGAAGCCGAAGCCTTCTCCGCCAACTACTGTGTTGGCTCCCACCACCACCCCATCGCCCAGCCTAACTCGGGCAAGCACCCTCACCCCGGGGAAGAGGTAGCAGAGGGAACCGATGCGGGCGTCTCGGCCCACGAATACCTGGGCAGATAGGACGGTCCCGGCCCCAATCTCGGCCCCATCCTCCACCACACAGAGGGGACCGACCACTACACCGGGTTCAAGCTGGGCTGAGCTGCTTACCACTGCGGTGGGGTGAATGCGGGTCTCCACCGGCTCGGCCGCCAGGAAGGAAGGCTCATATTGAGAAAGCAGGGCCGGCTCCCTTGCCACCAGCTGGGAGAGCACCCTGGCGAAGGCGGAGCGGGGCTCCGGGTGGAGGATGCGGCTGGGGTGGTCAACCCGGGCCTCGGGGAGGGTGATGAGTGCACCGATGGAGGCGGGGTCAAAGCCCCGCGGAAGCTCCCGATGGACAAGGAAACCCAGCCCTTGGGGAGAGGGCCTATCCAAGGTGCACACCCCGATCAAAGCGAGAGCACCATCTCCGGCCAGCTCGCCGCCGGTCCACTGAACAACCTGGGCAAGGGTGAAGGTGGGGGTGCGGATCATCTTCCCGCCCCTCCTAAGGCTGCCCTGCTGTCGGCCCGCATCTCCATGGCTAAAACATCTCCCCGATGCCGAAGTGGAAACGGTTGCCCTTGGTCTCGCCGGTGAGCCCTATCCCGTAGTCCAGGCGGATGGCCCCCAGCCCCAGGGCGGGGATGGTGAAGCGGATGCCCACCCCAACTCCGACGATGTTTCTCATTTCGTCAAAGCTCTGGCCTGCCCAGCCGGCGTCAACAAAGACCGCCCCGCGAAACTGGGTCTCGCCCAGGGGGAAGCGGTACTCGCCGTTGAGCAGGATGGTCTTGGTGCCGGTGACCTCGTCGGGCTGGTAGCCCCTGACCGAGTTCACCCCGCCCAGGCGGAACTCCTCAAACAGGGGGACCTCGCCGGTGCCCAGGCCGACCAGCTCGCGGAGGGCCAAGGTCCCCTTGCCGAAGGCAAAATAGTTGCGGTTCTCCAGGGCATACTTCTGGAACTGGAAGTCACCCCCAAAGCCGGCAAAGTTAATGCCAAGGGACTGGTAGCTTCCCGCCATGGGGGCAAAGATGTTGTCCCGGGTGTCCTTGGTGAGGCGAAGGAGCAGGGAGATGGAGGTTCCCCGCCGGCTGGCCTGGGCACGGCGGGCAGGGGTAAGGCCCTGGAAGGGATCACCCGAGATGATGTCGTAGTCAAAGTCGGTGAAGCTAAAACCGATGCTCCCCACCAGGTCGTTGGCCAGTCGGTGGCCCAAGATGACCGAGCCCCCGGCGCTGTTAACGATCAGCTCACTCTCATAGAAACTTCCCGCATTGCGCCGGTTTAAGACCTCGGTGTTGAAGAGACTTACGGAAATGGAGTTCTTTGCCGACAGATAGGGGTCGGTGTAGCGCAGGCTGAAGCCGGGAGAGCGGGCCGAGAACTCCACAAACCCGCCGATGTCCTTGGCCTCTCCCTTCCAGTTGCGCTCCCTTAGGCTGATGGTGCCGCTTATGCCATTGAGGGTGGAGTAGCCCACCCCGAAACCAAGCTGGCCGGTGCGGGTCTCCTCCACGATGACGATCAGGTTCACGTAGCCCTGCCTGACTGAAGGCTCCAGGTTGAAGTCCACCCGGGTAAAGAGGCCGGTGTTCTGGAGAGCCTGCAGGTCTCGGAGGAGGTCTCGCTTATAGATCACCCGGTCGGGCCTCACCCGTCGCATGGTCATGCGGATGATGCGGGGCTTGGTGCGGTCGTTGCCCTCAACCTTGATCTGGTCAAGCTTCCCCTCCAGCACACTTACGAAGATCACCCCCTCCTCCTCTCCCTCAGCGCCGATGCGCACGTCGGAGACGAAGGCGGAAACGATCCCCTTGTCCCGGTAGGTCTGGTTGATAAAGTCAACCAGTTTCTCCTCAATCAGCTTGGTGTTGATCACCTTGCCGGGGGGATAGTCCCAGGCGCTAAGCAGCTCCTCGTCGGAGACCAGCTCATTGCCTGAGAGGCGAACCTCCTTGAAGGGTGGGTTCTCCTCAATCTGGATGACCAGCATCACCCCATCGGGCAGGGGCGCCAAGTCCAAAACCGGCTTGGAAGCAAAGTAGCCGGTCTCGTAGAGGCGCTGGGCGTTCTCCTCCAGAACGGTGACCGTGTTTCGCCGGATCTCATCCCCCACCTTGAGGGTGAGGTTTTCCACGATGGTGTCAAAGTCCAGGTTCTTTCGCCCAATGATCTGGATGGACTTGATGACCAGCCCCTGGGCATGGACCGGCCCGGTCCCTCCGCCAACCAGCAGGGCAAAGGCGATCAGAGCAGCGAGGGCAGCGGCAAGCATCCCCCTTCCCATGACTCTCCTCCTTCTAGTGCAAAAGATGGGCGCCATTCTACTGCTCCTCTGCCTCCGGAGAGCTTTCTGAGTCTGCTGGGGAAACCTCTTCCAGGGAGGTGGGAACCACTTCCACCGGGGGCTGGCTGGCCTGCTCCCGGCCCAGGATGCGGTTGATGAACTCGTCTCTCCCTCCCACCAGCTCAACCAGGTCGCTGGTGGGGCGGTGGACGGCAATCCAAATGCCCATGAAAAGGGCGATCAGGGTGGCCAGGATGAGGGCCCCCAGACCAAAGCCACGCCGATTGAGGATCGCACCCCGCGGCACTCCGAGGTGGCGGCGCAAGAGGTAGCGGATCTCGCCGTCCAGGATGAGCAGCTTCTTGACCAGCTCCCCTTCGCTGGCCTCATCCAGCTGCTCAATCTCTTCCAGGCGTCGCCTGAGCGGCTCTATGTCCAGCCCCATCCATTGCTAGGTCGAAGGGAAGCAGGGAAAAGTTAACCCCTCCGTTTCCCCTCCCTCGGTTAGAGCTGAAGTTCAGGCTGTAGCCAGGGCGGTGCCAGACGGCGGGTCTCCTCCCGGAGTCGCCTGAGGGCACGGTGGTAGAGCTGATTTACCCGGGGGGGTGAGATCCCAAGTTCCTCTGCCACCTCCCGCTGGGTGAGACCCTCAATCAGGATCGCCTCAATGATCCGCCGGTCTCTCTCTTCAAGCTGGTCCATGGCGGCCCTGACCAGCTCCAGTCGGAAATCGGTCTCCTCCGGCTCCACCGCTGCACTGAGGGCGTGCTCCAGCTCCACCACCCGGTCGGCGTGGCGCATCTCCCGGCGGAGCAGATCAAGCATCGCCCCCCTCACCCGAAAGCGGGCATAGGCGGCAAAACCCACTCCCCGAGTGCGGTCAAAGCGGTCGTAGGCCTCAAGCAGGGCACAGAGCCCCTCGCTTATGAGCTCCAGCCGCCAGTACTCGTCGGGGGCATAGCGGGCGGCCAGGGATGCCACCAGGGGGAAATAGCGTTCGGCCAGCTCCTCCCGAGGGCAGAGCTCATTGGGGGGTGGGGACTGTGGCTGTTTCATGATGAGTGAACGTCCTTCCCAGGTGGTGGCCAGGGGTGGACTCGAACCACCGACACACGGATTTTCAGTCCGCTGCTCTACCAACTGAGCTACCTGGCCAGGTGGCTCAATTTTATATTACCCTGCCAAGGCAGTCCAGTTGGCCTGGGCAAAACTAGAATAGCACCATGCAAAGCTCCCCTGGTCTCTCCGGCAGAACCCCAAGCCGCTTCCTCAGTCTTGCCTTGGCTTGCCTGCTACTTTCACTTGCCACCATTCCCACCCTGCCCAAGGCTAGTTCGGGGGAGGAAGAACAGAAGCTGGAGGAGCTTTTTGCGGTGGCCAGCCTGTGGCAGGTGGGGGAGAACCGCGAGCGGGTGGCCAAGGCGCGGGAAGAACTCATCGCCTTGGGCAGGGAGGCGGCCGAGTTTATCCTCAGGGAGAAGATGGCCACCGACCGCACCCTGGAGATAAGGGCCATTGACGCGGTGCTCTGGGGGCTTAGGGACCAGCCCTGGCTTAGCGGGCTCCTCATTGAGCGCTACCGACAGGAGACCCGCCCCCTGGCCCGCTGGATGATCATGCGCCAGTTTGGCCGGCTGGAGATAGGGGAAGCCCTGCCGCTGGTGATTGAGGCCATAAGGGAGGGTGACCCCGACAGCAGGGACCCCAGCCACCGCCGGCTGGTGGGGGCGGCGCTGGACGACCTGCCCCGCCTGGCAAATCCGTCGGAGGTGGACCTCACCATGGTGGACCGCTACCTAACCGGTGCATCCTCCGGCCTGGCCATCTCGGCGGCGGGGGTCTTCCAGAAGCTGGGCGGGACAAGGGAGCTTGAGCTTCTGATGGAGCTTTATGGCAGTGCCGAATTTGCCCGCCGCGCCGCCTTTGGCAAGGCCATTGAGAGCCTGGCCAGCAAACTCCCCGATATGGTGGTGCACCGCTTCTCCGAACTGGCGGCAAGAGAGAGGTTAGCCGAAGGTGAGCCCGACGCCCTGCTCATGGCCGAGCTTGCCTATGTGGTAGCCCGGGAGGGAAAGATCGGAAAGGAGGAAATAGGACGCCTGCTCAAGCGCGCCCTGCCCCAGCGGGTAAAGTTTGCCCTCCTCAGGGGAGCGGTAGAAGCCGGCACCCTAACCGACCCGGATGAACTTGAAGGGTTAAGTGGAGGGCTCAAAAGCTATCTCGTCTCTCTCCTCAGCGCCCCCAAGGCCAAGGAAGATCAGCCCTGAGGGGGAGGGATTAGCCCCACCGCATCAGCCCCCATCCTCCCAGTCATCACCAGGAAGGTCACCGCCAGCGATGCCATAAGCACGCCCAGGGTGCAGGCGAGGAGGAAGTGGCGCCGGCCCATCCCCAGTGCTACTGCCACCAGCGCCCCCGACCAGACCCCGCTTCCCGGCAGGGGTACGCCGATGAAGAGGGCCAGGGCCAGCGGCCCGTAGCGCTCCACCTGGGGCTGGATGCGCTCCTGGCGGGGGACCACAAACCGGCTCCACAGCCGGTCAAACCAGCTAAGGCGCATAAGCCACCCAATGGTCCAGCGCACCATGAGGTAGACCAAAACCCCCAGCAGGATGTTGGTGGCGGAGGCAAGCAGGAAGACCAAAAGGGGTGGGGCGCCGGCAAGTATCCCGTAGGGGATGGAAGCGCGCACCTCCAGGGCGGGAAGCAGGGTAAGGATCACAATCCAGGACAGGGTGGCCGGCTCCATCCGGGGCATTGTAGTGAGCCGGTGGGGCTATAATCCGCCCACCAATGGCTGAAGCTAGCCCGGGGCGGCCCTTTCCTAAAAGACTCATCACCACTGAGGACCTTGACCTTGAGGAGATCCGCCGGCTGATTGAGTATGCCAGGGACCTGCGCAAGCGCCATGAGCAGGGGGAAGGGCTCCCCAGCCAGGCAGGAAAGTGCGTCGTGCTCTGGTTCACCGAGCCATCCACCCGCACCCGGCTGGCCTTCGCTTCAGCCCTCACCAAGCTTTCGGCAAGCTTCATTGACCTTGAGCCCACAGCAAGCTCCATGGCCAAGGGGGAGTCCATTGCGGAAACGGCCAGAACCCTTGACGCCCTGGGCATGGCGGGGGTGGTCATGCGCACCGGCCACCCCGACGGCCCCGGTCTGGTGGCCGAGCACTTTGGCGGGGTGGTGATCAATGCCGGGGCGGGCACCTTCGCCCACCCCACCCAGGCCCTGGCTGATCTTGCGGCGGTGGCTGAGAAGCAGGAGGTCTGGCAGGGGGGACTTAGGATGCTGGTGGTGGGGGACATCGTACGCAGCAGGGTGGCCAGGAGCACAGTGCGCCTGTGGACCCGGCTGGGGCACCGGGTAACCCTGGCCGGCCCCCTGGGGGGGCTTCCCCAAAGCTGGCTGAAAAGCCCTCCCGCGCTGGTTGAGGTGACCACCAGCCTGCCCGAGCTTGGCCAGTTTGACCTGGTGATGATGCTTCGCACCCAGCGGGAGCGGGAGGGTATCCCCTTCCCCTCACCGGGGGAGTTTGCCCGCCACTTTGGCCTGACCCGGGAGCGGGCAACCATGCTCAAGGGGGACGCCCTCATCCTCCACCCCGGTCCCTACGAGCCGGGAGTGGAGATTGACCCGGAGGTGGCAAGGAGCCAGCGCTCCCTCATCCAGTCCCAGGTGGAGTGGGGAGTGTGGGTAAGAACTGCGCTGCTTGACCTGATGCTCTCCTCGGCATCGGAGCAGGGAGGTGAGGCGGGTGGCTGAGCTGCTGGTCAGGGGAGGGCGCATCTTTGACCCCGCCTCGGGGGTTGACCTGGACGGGGGAGGAATCCTCATCCAGGACGGCCTTATAGCCAAGCTCCTCACCAAAGACGAGCTTTCCTCCCTGGGCGAGTTCAAAGGCGAGGTTTTGGATGCCAGCGGGAAGCTGGTCATGCCCGGCTTCATTGACCTCCACGTCCACCTTCGCACCCCTGGCCAGAGCCACAAGGAGACCCTGGAGAGCGGGCTCAGGGCGGCGGTGGCGGGAGGGTTTACCGCCGTCTGCTGTATGCCCAATACCGAACCGCCCCTTGACCGGCCCGACCTCATCCGGGGACTGATTGAGCAGGCTGAGGAGCTGGGGCTGGCCCGGCTCTATCCCGCCGCCTGCATCAGTCAGGCAAGGGAGGGGACCAGACCCTCCCCCTGGCGCTCCCTCCTTAAGGCGGGGGCCAGGCTGTTTACCGACGACGGCTCGGATACGGCTGATGCCTACCTCCTGCGCACCGCCCTGGCGGAGATAACTGCCCTGGGAGGAACGGTGGCCATCCACGCCGAGGAGCCCACCCTCTCCCGGGGAGGATGGGTCCACCAGGGCCCGGTGGCGGATGAGCTTGGCCTCCTTGGCATCCCCGCCTCCAGCGAGGCGGTGGCCATAGCAAGAGCGGCCATCCTGGCCCTGGAGACCGAAAGCCGGGTCCACATCCTCCACCTCTCCACCCGGCTGGGCCTTAAGGTCATCAGGGCCCTGCGCTCACTGGGGGCAGAGGTGACCACCGAGGTCACCCCCCACCACCTGCTGCTCACCGACCAGGCGGTGAGGAAACACCTCTCCCAGGCCAAGGTGAACCCACCCCTCAGGGAGAGGGCAGACCGGGAGGCGATGGTGGAGGGGCTGGCCCAGGGGGAGATTGAGGTCATCGCCAGCGACCACGCTCCCCACGCAGGCTGGGAGAAGGAGGCGCCCATCGCCCTGGCCCCCTTCGGCTTCTCGGGGCTGGAGACCAGCCTGGGCCTCACCTACCAGCTGGTGCGGGAAGGAAGGCTAAGCCTAGCCCGCTGGGTGGAGGCCCAGACGGCAGAGCCGGCCAAGCTTCTGGGGCTATACGACCCTGAGCAGGGAGCCCTGGGCAAGCTGGCTCCTCGGGCGGCGGCGGACCTCACCATCTTTGATCCGCAGGGGGAGTGGGAGGTTGAGCCTGCCCGGTTCTATTCAAAGGGCAAAAACACTCCCTTCGTGGGTATGAGGCTTACCGGCCGAAGCTGGCGGGTGGTGGTAAGGGGCAAGGTGATCATCCCCTAAGGGAGGGGGTT
>JALSIF010000277.1 GCA_026981635.1 bacterium
GGAAGGGACCTTCAACGTCAGCGCCAACGGTATCCGCTTCGTCACCGACCGGCGCGACTTCTCCCTGGCTAGCCGTTACGAGGTCTTTGTTCACATTGAGTTTCCCGAGGATCGCATCAACCCCCGCATTGAGTCAATTGATGTTGAGGCCATCGGCGAGGTGGTTCGCATCGCCACTATTCATACCGAGGATGGAGTTTTCTACGAGGTGGCGATGAACTTTGTAGAGATTGACCAACAGATGCAGGACAACCTGGTACGCTTCCTGCTACGCTACCAGCTCTTCCTACGCCGACACCGGGTGGAGGTGACCAGCTAACTACCCCTGTGGATAGAGGTTCCTTTTTATCGGCCTGTGGCTAGACCGGGCCAGGTTTTCCTCCTATTCAGACTCCAGCTGGCCGAAGAACTGAAAGTTGACCCAGCGGCGGTCAATGATCTCCTCGCCCCCAGTGGTCTGGTAGAGCTCCTCCCTGAGGATTCTCTGGCCCGCCCCCCGGGTCTTGTACTTGGTGCGGGTGTAGTAGCGCATCTCCAGGGTGCCCACCAGCCCGGGGAAACGCATCCCCGCTACCTCCATGGCGGCAAGGTCAGGAAAGCTCTCTAAGTCGGCTCCTCCGGTGGGTGGGGCGCATCCGAAAGCTCCTACCGGTATGGGGATATCATCGTCGTAGGGCTCACCCGGATTTACCGCCAGGCAGCCGGGGAGTACCGCCGAACCCAGCTGGCCAGAGAACTTGGCCAAAAGTTCGTCGCTAATCAGTGGGGGTCGCTCAACTCCAAAGATGGTCCCCTTCTCAAAGTCAAAGAAATAGCGAGCATTGATGGACTGGGTGCCTACTGCTTTAAAGTCAATTACTGCCTGGTCGTTCTCCTCTGTCCAGCCTACGTCAAAATTGCCCAATGCTTGCATATCAATCACCGCAACCTTGCGATTTCCAAAGCGGTGGTAAGTTAGCAGACGGTATTCCGCATCCACCAGAATAGGGTCGGGTAGCCCGGGAACCCGCATGGGGATGGTGGCAAACCAGATCGACTCGGTCTGCAGCGGGTGGTCAGGCAGGACCAGCATGTGGAACCAGCTCCAGATGGTGTCAAAGTCAATCCTAATCTGAGCAGGGTCAAAGCTTCCCTCGCGTTGGGCCATGCGGTCTAGGGAAGCCTTGGAAAAGGCCTTCACCGGTTCAAGCCCGGTCACATCCAGGATGAAGCCGTCGGAGTCCTGGGTGTAACCGAACCTCTGGATGAGCACGTCGTCAAGAGACACGATGGCCTCCACAGTTCCGGCGGCCTCATCATCTCCGCCACCGCCGCCACCCCCACCGGGCCCCGCCTGCATGGGGAACTGAGGGCCACCGTAGGGATTGGGCTGGAGGATGGGGCCGGCGCCGGGGAAGGAGGAGCCTTGCAGGCTGGGGCCACCACCGCCACCGCCGGCTGTACCCCGGCCCCCCTCACGCTCACCGGCAAGCTCCGGCCCGAAGCCCTTGGTGGCTCCCTGGTTCGCTACCTGGAAGGCGTAAACCTCAACGCTGTGAT
>JALSIF010000278.1 GCA_026981635.1 bacterium
AGCCAGCACCACCCAGTCAAACTCGCCTAGCTCCCCCGCCATGCCCCGCAGGAGCCGGTCGGTCCTCCGCTGGTAGAGGGGAAGCAGCCGGTTGGTGTTGCCCCCCGGGATGGCCAGGGTGCGCACCTCCACTCCGGGCAGGTCTATCCCCTTCTGGCTAGTGGTATAGACCACCACCTCCACCCCCCGCTCCACCAGTCGGCGGGCGGTCTCCGCCACCGCCACCGCCACCCCAAAGCCCACCTCCAGGCGCTGGATAAAGAAGCAAACCCGCACGGCATCCCGAAGTATAGTCACGCCGCTAAGGGGCCGGTTTGCTGTTAGAATCGAGACAAAGATGGAAACTCTAATCGGCCTTGATTTGGGGGAGAAGCGCACCGGCGTGGCCCTGGCGGTAGATGGCCGGGTGGTGAAAGCCGGCACTGCAACCTCCCCCACCGAGGAGGAGCTGGCTGGGGAGATCGCCCAGCTGGTGCTCTCTGCCTTGCGCGCCGAATACCCCTTTGAGCAGGACCATCCCGAAAGCTTCCCCGAGGCCCGCAACCGCTACGGCATAACCCGTCTGGTGGTGGGCCTCCCCCTCACTCCCACCGGCCGGGAGGGAACAAGGGCCAGCCAGGTCCGCCAGCGGGCCGAGGAGATCGCTCTCCGCCTCGGTCTGGAGGTGGTCTTTGTGGACGAGCGCTTCACCACCCGGGCGGTGGAGGCCCACCGGCGCGCCTCCGCCCTGCCTGGCAAGCCGTCCAAGCTTGATCTGGACCAGGAGGTGGCCGCCGAGCTGCTCAGGAGCTATCTTGCCCGGCGGGAGGTGGTGGAAGGTTGAGCCACTTCCGCCCCGACTTTGCCTGTCGCTCGGTGACCGAGATTGAGCCCGGCTGGCTGCGCAGCCTGGGGATTGAGGGCCTGCTGATTGACATTGACAACACCCTCACCCGCTGGGAGTCGGCCCACATCCCCCCCGAGGTGAGGGAGTGGCTGGAGAGCCTCCGCCGGGAGGGGCTCTCTATTTACTTCCTTTCCAACGGACGGGGTCCCAAGCGCCGCCGGGTGGAGCAGCAGACCGGAGTGCGGTGCGTCACCGGGGGGGTAAAGCCCCTCCCCTCCTTCTTCCGTGCCGGCCTAAGACATCTCAACCTCCCCCCCGAGAAGGTGGCCATGATCGGTGATATGGTCTTTACCGACATCTGGGTAGCCAACCGTCTGGGCATGACCACCATCCTGGTAGACCCCATAAGCCGGATTGACTTTCCGGTCTCCAAACTGTTTAGGCTGATGGAGTGGGCCTTCCGCTGGCGGCGACCCAAAAACCGGCTCACCCCACCCCCTTCAGGCCAGGGGGGCTAAACTCTTAGCCCAAGCCATGAACCAGCTAGTCTCATTCATCCTTCTGGTGGGCGGCATCGCCCTGACGGTGGTGCTCTTCATCTACCAGCTCCGCTTCGGCTACAAGGCCCAGCGCACCATGGCCATCTGGGGCTTCGCCCTCATCGCCTACGCCGGCTTTCGCGGCCTCTACCCCCT
>JALSIF010000279.1 GCA_026981635.1 bacterium
CCTAAGCCCCCTCTATGTGGACCCGCCGCGAAACATCCCTCCCCCCGACTTCGCCTTGGGTAGGCACCTCACCGGTTCCACCAAGCTTCGCCCCTACCTTCTCTACGTGGGCTCCTCCGCCCCTCGCAAGCACCTTCCCCTGCTGGTTGACGCCTTCCTGGAGCTTCACCTCAGGGGCGAGTTTGACGGCTGGTTGGTGCTGGCAGGAGCAACACTCCCCCCGCCCGAGATCCGCTCCGCCCCCCACCGCCCCTACCGACCAAGGATGCTTACCGAGTGGCCGGTCCGCTCCCTGGGCTATGTGACTGAACAGGAGCTACTTTCCCTCTACGCCCACGCCGAGCTTTTGGTCCACCTGGGCCACCCCGAGGGATACGGCTACCCGGTGGCCGAGGCCCTTGCCATGGGCCTGCCCTGCGTGGTCCCGCGGGGGAGCGCCCAGGCCGAGCTGGGCCCGGAGGGGGTGGTGGAGACAGAGCTGGAGCTTGAGGCGGTGGTGAGCGCCCTTTCGGAGGCCCTCCGCCGAAGGAGTGAACTTGCCCTGGAGGCTGCCAGGGAGGGAAAGAGGCTCAGGGCACGCCAGCCGGGGGCCGAGCTGAGAGCCATAATTGACCAGTTTCTTTCCGACTAGGCCTCTGCCGGCAGATTTAGCTGTATTTCCCCACCCGGTAGGTAGAATTTCCTTGCTGATGGACTTTAAGGGCTACGACATAGAGACCCTGGCGGAGATGCTTGAGCGGGGAGAGCTAAAGCCCGCCGCCGAGGGAGAGAGCAAGAAGGCTCCCTCCGAGCCTGCGCCGGTGGCCACCGCCGACCTCCCTTCCCGCCAAGAGCTGGACCAGGTGGAGCTCCCCCCGCCTCCCTCCCAGACCACTGACCACTACGAGGAAAGCGCTGCCCAACCGGAGAAGGTCTGTCCCACTCCCACGCCAGCCAAGGAGGAATCCTGCCCGGGGGACGAGTATGTGGTGGAGCTTCCCGACGAGGAGTGGAAGCAGCGGGTGGCCGAGGTGGTGGAGAAGCTCCGCCCCTTCATCCAGTTTGACGGCGGCGACATTGAAATCGTGGAGTACTGCCGCCCCAACATCAAGGTAAAGCTGCTCGGTGCCTGCATCGGCTGCCCCAGCTCGGTGGTCACCCTGAAGTGGTCCCTGGAGCAGGCCCTGCGTGACGAGGTGCCGGGCTTCGGGGAGATCATTGAGGTTGACCAGCTGGCCGACCTGATCTAGCTCCGGGATGGTTTACAGCCCTGCCTGCCTCTGATAAGATTTCTTTGCTTAACAGGCGAGCGCCCGACCTGAGTGGTCAGGTCGGGCTTTTTTATTTCCCCGCCGCTTCCTTCCGCCTTCTTACCTCAGGTATGAAGTCAGGAGAGAACAAAGGGCAACTTCCCCTAGTAGTTCAAGTAGGCACTCCTCCTTCCCCCAGAGTGCAGGGGCGGGATATCTTCCCGCCCCTTTTTCATTCGGCTCTTTTTGCAGGTAGCTCCGCTTCCATCCCTGATCTAGGTTGAGACTGGCACATAACTGGCCGGTCACCTTGAAATGGCTGTCAACCGGATATCTACTTGGCTGCTGAACTCCGATAACCTCCTCACATCCTGAGACGGAAGTGCTCGGGAGGAACACTCTCCAAAAAGGAGGAGCAAAGATGACTGGACTAAATATCAGGAACCTGAGTGCACTGGCACTCTCCCTACTGTTCGTGCTGGTCGCCGCCTGTGGTGGTGGCGGTGGTGGGGGTGGAGCCGGAACCCCCGCACCCGGTCCCACCCCCCAGGCCGGCGGAACGGTCTCCGGCCAGATCCTGGGTGATCCCGCCGACGCCGACCTGTTCGGTTCCCGGGCCACCGCCCAGGCCGGAATCGGGAATCTGGTCGGTATTCCGGGCATAGAGGTCCGGGTGGAAAGCGAGGCGGGCGACGACCTCGGCGGGGACATCACCGACGACAGCGGCAACTTCCGCATTGACGATGTGCCCCCGGGCAATGTGCGGGTGAAGCTGCGCATTCGTACCCAGCTTGACTTCAACGGTGACGGCACCCCCGACGAGGTGGAGATCAAGATCCTGGCCAGCGTAAGCCAGGACCAGATCACCCAGCTCATTGAGCAGATCGGTCTCATTGACCTGGATGGGGACGGCCAGCCGGACGGCATCCTTCTGCGGGGAACAGTGGTGGACAACGGCCAGCAGCGTGAACACACCATGGGCTTTGATCCTTCCACCAACCAGACCTTTTCTGACACTAACGGAAATGGGGTGGTAGATGTAGATGACGCAAGCTTTGAGGACAATGACCTTGATGGAGTACCCGATGACCTTACCTCTCAATCTGAGGTGGAGGTTAAGGGTACAGTTGATTCCCTTGATGACCAGCAGATTGTAGTGGGGGGGATAAGTTTTCTACTTTCACCAACCACCCTGTGGCTTGACGACCATGGCATGGCTACCAGCAGAGATTATTTTGCTGCCGGCAGCTGTGTGGAGGTCAAGGGTTATCGTCAGGATGAGGACCTGCTGGCAGTCAGGGTTAAGGCCGAGGATGACTGCTCTCTGCTCGGAATTGAGGAGGAGGAGGTAGAGCTTGAGGGCACCATTGATTCCATTGACGAAACCCAGATCACTGTCCGAGGGGTAACCTTCTCCCTTTCTCCCGATACCATCTGCTTTGACGAGAACCAAGTTGAGATCCCTTGCATCGATCTGTCCCCAGGGGACTTTGTTGAGGTAAAGGGCGTCTTCTCACCGCAGGGGCTGATAGCGGAAGAGGTTAAGCTTGATGACCTCTCACCCGATGCACATGAGGATGATGTGGACCATGGTCAAGGGATTGAGTTTGAGGGGGTGGTTGACGAAGTCGGGGATGGAACCGTTACGGTTGGTGGGCAGATTTGGGACACGACCCAGGCCCAGTGCTACATGGATGATGGAAGCTCCATTGACTGCTCAGAGATCCAGCCTGGGATGCTGGTGGAGATAGAGGGCTATCAAGCTGAGGATGGGGCTTTGGTTGCCACTGAGGTTGAGGTGGAGGAAGAACTGGCAGGAGATGAGCACCAAAACGGTGACGGTGATGAGGCCGGTCGGCAAGATGGCGATGGCGATGATGAAGGCCAGGACGAGGAAGTAGGAGAGGACGAGCATGATAACGATAACCAAGCTGGCGACGGCAACGCCGGGGAAGGCGTTGATGATGGAGCTGAGGAGAATGACGGTATGGCCGACGATGGGGCAGAGGAGCATGAAGATGGCGTAAGTGGCGAGGGTGATGATGGTCAGGAAGGGGGAGATGAGGGGCTGAACGAAGACGGGGATCTTGGCGATGACGGAAACGGAGGTAGTCCAGATCAAGGAACTGATCAGGACCAGACCGGTGGTGATGACGGCTCTTCCAACCAGGAGGAACAAGACCAGGAAGGTGAGCAGGAGCAGAGTGAAGACGAAGGTGAAGAAGAGGGGGAGCAAAACCGCTAGAGTTACGCTTCACTAGGAGCTAGCTAGGGCTAAGTTCTCGGCCTGAGGGGGTAGACAGAGAAATATAGTCTGCCCCCTCAGGTTGAGCTACATCATAAATTGCTTAACTCTGTACGCTTCGCGGAGGCTCTCCTCCACGCTAGCCCGATCTCCTCGGTGCTCCTGAATAATCAAAAAAAAGTGGTTGTTTTTTTTAAGAGCTGAGAGGCAGCGCTCAATCCAAGGGTTGCTGACTAGAGCTAAGTGGTGGGAGTCGCTTTCTCCCCCATTATCCTGCAGGTGACAGGCCACCGCGCGGGGAGCATAGGCGATAAGCTTCTCCTCTCGCCTGGGGTCTAGGCGCAGGTGGCCGGTGTCAAGACAGAGAACCGCCTCATCGCCCAGCTCCTCCACCACCTTCTCCACCAGCCTCTCCCGGGGCTGGTTGCCGGGCAGGTTCTCCATCGCCAGCACCACCCCCGGGAAGCTCTCCCGCACCTTTTCATTTAGCTCCCGCCAGCTCTCCACTCCCACCCGGATCCGCAGGCTGAGGTCGGATAAATCCGTTTCCCTTACCTCGGTAAGGTGAACCACCTGAACCAGTCTTCCCCCGGGAACCAACCCCTCATCCACCAGCAGGTGGGCAAACTGGGCGGCGGTGAGGTGGCTCTGTATGGTCATAGTCCGGGTTTCCCGATCGGGCGAGGTGAGGTCAAAGTGAGCCTCAATGGGCGAGTGGATGGAAGCTACCGGCACCCGGTGCTCCTTCAGGTAGGCGATGATGTGGGGCCAGCTCTCCCTCTCCATCCAGGGGTTGTGGACGGTGGGGTGGCCAAGGCTTACTGCGTCATAGCGAAAGCCGGCCGGACCCTCCCACTCCATATACTCGGCCCCCGCTTCCCACCCTGGGGTGAAGTAGCTGAAGTAGGTGGAGAGGGTGATCAGCCTCACCTTAGGATGCCTCGCTGAGGCTGACCGGCTGGGTGTGGGGAACCACCGTCAGGCAGACCGTCCCGTAGCGGCCCGCCATGGATTCCCTGAGTCGCTCCAGGGTTGTCTCAAACCCAAACCGGCCCAGCAGCCAGAGCCAGCTCACTCTACGCTCCATAAAATCTCCCTCCGGGCGGACCCAGCCCATTATGCGCTCCACCCACTCTCGCTTGGGCCCCATTCTCCTCAGGGCCTCGCGATGGATCTTCTTGGCTATTTTTTCCAGCACGCCCCTCGCCTTGGCCAAGCGTGCCTCGGCCGACCGGGCCAGGGAGGGGTCCCACTCCATCAGCTCGTCCCTCAGCCGCTCATATCCCCTCTCCAGCGCCCCTTCCAGCTCCCTGAGGGCGGCCATCACCCCTTCCGGCACCACCTGCCTGGCCTCTTCGCCCAACCAGTCCTCCGCCCCGTCGCAGGGAAGGCGCAGAGGGATGTCAAGTTCCCTCCAGCGGCGGGCCATCTCATCGCTGATCAACAGCGCCATGGGCCGGGGGAGCACCACCGGCATGCGGAGACCGAACTCCCCGAAAATAACCTCTGCCTGTGCCCAGTAGGCCACCTCTGCCGGCCCCGCCACCAGCATGGCCAGGGGGATGGCCCTGCACTGGTAGACCGGTTTCAGCAGTGCGCTGGGTGAAAAGCGCTCCCCCTCCTCCTCAATCATCTGGATAAGCTCCACCGGTTCAAAGCGCCGTCCCGAATATTTGAGCACGAAGCTCCCGTCGCTTTCCCTGAGGAGCTTCTCCCGTCCCACCTCGCTGTGCAGGAAAACCAGCGTCTCCCCGGGCAGCACCGCAACCTGCTCATGGAAGCCGAGCCGTTTGAGCAGGCGGCTGCGGGCTAGGAGCTTCTCCTCCAGATCGGCGTGGTGGTGGATCACATGGAGGATGGTCTCTCGGTTTAGACGGGAGAAGAGTGGGGTGGAGGCGGGAACTACCACCAGCCCCTGCTCTCCCAGCACCCTGAGCATGAGCCGGGCAAAGGCCCCGCTGAAGGTAAAGCCCGGCTGATAGCACTCTGCTAGCAGTTCATAGACCCGCCTAGCGTCAACCCCCCCATCGCGCAGGCTGGACACCAATCGGTCGGCTATCCCCCGCACCTCCCCGTTGAGCTCTATCTCCCGTACCGGCCTCAGCCCCGCCCCCTGGACGGTGGTGTGCTGGAGCCGGTCAAGGCCCCCCTCGTGGGGGATCTCCACTGCCCGCACCTCCTCAAAGTCGTGGTCCCAGTCGGGCATCCAGAAGATGGGAATAGTGGGCCGGCCGGTGATCTTCTCCACCCTTTCCGCCCAGTCCAGCACCGCCAGCGCCTTGCTCAGCACCATGAGCGGTCCTCCGAAAAGGGTGGTCTGCTGGCCGGCCGCCACCACCAGGGAACCTGGCTCGGCTAGGCGCCGCAGGTTTTCCAGGGAGGCGGGTGGGGCTCCTGCCCAGATGAGAAACTTCTCCATTGACTCACTTAGCCGCTTGCGGGGGTGCCCCTGGCGGTCAATCTCCTCTGCTCGGGCTAGCAGGGAGGAGGCCAGCCGATCGCCCAGCTGGTGGTGGAAGAACTGGCTGGCCGAGGGCTCGCCGGCTTGGTAGTTGCTGAGCAGCTTGCTGGAAAGACCGAAGCAGTCGGGGTCTATGGTCTCGGGCAGCATCTTTAGTAGCCCCACCTGCGGTAAAGCTGGTGCTCAATGGCCATCAGATCAAGCACTTTGCCAACGATGAAGTCTACCATCGCCCGGCTGCTCTCCTCCGGTTGGTGATAGAAGGTGAGCACTGGCGGCAGGATCACACCCCCTGCACGGGCCACCCTGACCATGTTTTCAAGGTGGATGAGAGAGAGTGGGGCCTCGCGGGGAACCAGCACCAGCAGCCCCCTCTCTTTTAGCACTACATCGGCCGCCCGCTCCAGCAGGTTGTCGCTCATCCCGTTGGCGATGGCGGCAAGGGTGCCCATGGAGCAGGGAGCAACCACCATCTTCCGCACCCCGAAGCTTCCGCTGGAAATGGGCGCCCCCAGGTCGTCCTCCCGGTGGTGCTGCCAGGCGACGGCCCTGATCTCGCTGATGCCCAACCGCTCCCGGAGCCGGCTGAGGTCATCCAGTTCCAGCCCAAACTCGTTTCGGGCCACCTGCCGGGCTCCCTCCGTAAAGACGGTGTGCAGTTCCACTCCCGGTGTGGAGAGGAGCACCTCAAGCAGCCTCAGGCCCACCGGCAGGGCGGATGAGCCGCTCAGACCCAGGACAATGCGTTCGGTCTCCCTGGCGGGCTGGGCCATGCGGTAGGGCTAGCTCCTCATGCCCCTACCAGCTCCTTCACCTTGGGGTTGTGGAGTAGGGGCCTGAATATATCCTCCCGGAGGACCTCCTCCCGGTGGCTGGGGTTGAGCTCCAGGGCTCTCCTCAGCGCCTCGGCCACCCCCTCGGCGTCCCTCTGCCAGGCGCAGACATAGGCCAGGTGTAGCCAGAGCAGGTCGTTTTGGGGGAACTTCTCTATCGCCTCCTCAAAGGTCTCCCGCGCCTTCTTGAACTCCTTCATGTGCAGGTAGGCCAGTCCCTTGTTGTCCCAGGCGGCAACTGAGTTGGGGTCAAGCTCAATCACCTTGTTGAACATGTCAATCGCCTTGGCAAACTGCTCCAGCGCAGCCAGGTTGACTCCCCTGTTGAAGTAGGACTTGCTGTGGCTTTCGTCAAGCTTGATGGCTCGCTCGTAGCACTCGTTGGCCTTGAGCATCTCCCCCAGCGCGTCGTAGGCCAGCCCCTTCTGGAACCAGAGCTCGGCATTCTCAAAGCGCCGGTCAAGGGCGGTATCCAGCACCTCAATCGCCTTGATGTAGAGCTGGCGGGCCTCCTCCTCTCGCCCGGCCCGTTCCTCCGGCGAGCCGGCCTTGCGCGCATCGGCTTCCTTCTCCTGGGCGAGCTTGTTGAGGGCGATTCCCATGTCCACCCAGATAAAGGTCTTCATCGGCTTGAGGTCAAGGGCCTTGCGGTATGCCTCAATCTCCTCCTGGTAGCGGCCCAGCTTGCCCAGCGCGCGTCCGTAGTCATACCAGGCCCGGTCGTCCTCAGAGTTCAGGTTTAGGTAGCGCTCCAGGTATTCGACCTGCTCCTGGAAGCGGCCCATCTTGCCAAGCAGGACTGACTTGCGGTACCAGACCAAGTCGCTGTCCTCGTTGAGGGCGAGGGATCGGTCGTAGGATTCCAGCGCCTCTTCCAGCCGTTCCAGACACTCAAGGGAGTAGGCCCGGTTGTACCACACCCGATAGTCGTCGTCCTTGATCTCCAGGAAGCGGTCAAAGAACTTCAGTGCCTGCTCAAACTCCTTGAGTTCATGCTCCGTCAGACCTAGGTTGTTGAGGCAGTCAAGGTCGTCGGGATGTTCCTCCAGGTAGGTCTCAAAGGCCACCTTGGCCTGCTCATGGCGGTCCTCATTGAGTAGGGCCACCCCCAGGTTGTAGATGGCCTCAAAGTCGTTGGTGTCAAGCTCCAGGGCACGCTGAAACATGTTCAGGGCTCTGTAGTCCTGTCCCAGCCTGCCCAGCAGACGGCCGGTGTTGAAGTAGGCCCCCTGCAGCTCCCTTGCCCGGGCCGACGACTCCTCAAAGGCTTTCATCGCCCGCAGGAACTCTCCCGCTTCGGTCAGGGCGATGCCCAGGTTGTACCAGGCCTTGACGAAGCCCGACTGGGCGCCTACCGCCCGCTCGTAGCTCTGGATTTCCTCCCCCAGCTGGTCAAGGTCGCTTGCGGCCAGCCCCCGGTTGAACCACAGATCGGCCCTTCCCGGCACGATCTCCAGCGCACGGTCATAGTCGCTCTTCTCCTCGGTGTGGCGGGAAAGCTTCTCGTGGCAGATGGCCCTCAGCCACCAGTAGCCCGCCCGTCGCTGGTCCACCCGCTGCCGGTCCTGCTTGATCTGCTGGCGCTTGGACTCCTCTTCATTTAGGCGGATGGCGTGGTCAAGCTCGCTTATTGCCTCCTCAAACTTGCCCAGCCGGTAGAGGCCGTAGGCCAGGCCGAGGCTTGAGTATTCGTTCTTGCCGAAGCGCTCCTCCACCACCCGGAAGCGGTCCACCGCAGTAGAAAAGTCCTCGTCCAGCAGCAGGATGTAGCAGTGGATCAGTCCCTTGCGGTGCATCTCCCGCTGCTCGCGCTGCTTCTCCTCCTTCTTCATGAAGATGCGCGACATCCCCGCCCGTTCAGGGACGAAGATCTCGTTGAAGTCCTCAATGAAGAAGCCCCGGTCCATTAGGTCGCTGGGACCGATATCGCGCAGGCTGGGGTAGACCCTTCCCTCACGGGGCTTCATCCCCCGGTAGGGCATCACGTTGAAGTAGTGGAAGGAGACCGAAAGCTCTTCCTCAATCTGGGGCAGGCCCAACCGGCGAGCCAGCTTCTCCATGAAGATGTCGGCGTCGCTGATCTGGAAGATGCGGAAATACTTGCCGTGGAAGTCGCCGGTGCTGATGAGCCTAACGGCGATGTCAGAAATATCCTTCAGGTCCCCGTAGTGGGCCCAAAGCAGGCCCTCGGAGAAGAACTCGTCGCTGTCCTCGGCGGCGTGCCTCAGCATGTAGAAGGCGGGCCACTCCTTGCCCGAATAGCCCACCACCACCAGTCCGTGGTGCTTGATCCGGTTGTCAAAAAGCTCAATGAAGTTGTCGTGGAGCTTGACCGCCCCCTGGCGGAAGTAGCGCGGTTCATACTGGTCAAAGAAGCCGTAGAGGTGGACGATGTAGTTGTGGTCCTCGTCGTCCCTGATCAGCTTGACATCGTCGGGGTTTCTGATGGAGATGGCCGAGGTGCGGCGGATAAGGTAGAAAGACTTCTCCAGCAGGTCGTCAAAGTTGGTGGTCCAGATGAGAGGATTGATCTTTCTGTGCTTGATGGCGATGGTGAGATAGAAGTCGGCTGGCGAAGGGTCCTTGCCGTCCAGCAACTTCTCAAAGAACTCCTTTCTCAGGGTGCGGGAGGGGTACTCCTTCTCCAGGGCGGAGGCATAGGCATAGTCGGGGTTGAACCACTTCTGTCGGTGGAGCCACTCCTGCAGGTCGGCGGCGGTAACCTTCCCCCGCTTGTCCGGGTTGGTCTTTTCAAAAACCTTGACGGTGATCTCGTCAATCATCTCCTGGGCGAGGGGGACTCCGCTGGAAACGCTGAATCCCGCCCCCACCCAGAACTGCATCTTGGGCCCGCGCTGGGCGATGTATTCAATGGCTTCGTCTTCACTGATGACGAGCTCCTCAAGGACCTCCTTGCGCTCCTTGGGTTCTTCCCCCTCTTCGCGCCTGCGGTCCTTGCGGATGAGCTTTTCTAGTACCGACCCGGGGTCGGGTGGAGAGACCGTCACCCTAAATCACCTCCGCTTACACCCTTTGTAAGTCCAAGAATTATAACAGTGGTGCCTAGCCGTCCCGGGCGGGAGGGCACAGGCACCCACCGTCGCTGGGGTATAGACTAGTTGTCCGGTGAGGCTTGAGATCTCCAGCTTTGAATACACCGACCTCATGCGGGAGCACTTTCGCCGCCCCCGCAATGTGGTCTACTCCGATGTGGAGGAGTGGAACCGGCGGGCCAGCGGGCGGGGTTCCATCGGCTCCATGCTGATGGGCGACAGCCTGCGCATCTGGATCGTGGTGGAAAAGGATGCGGCGGGCGAGGAGCGCATCACCAAGTTGGTCTGGAAGAGCTATGGCAACCCCACCGTCGTCGCCGCCACCTCCCTCATGTCAGAGCTGGTTACAAGGGGAGGGGGGATGACCCTGGAGGAGGCCCTCGCCCTCACCGCCGAAGACCTCTGCGACCAGCTGGGGATCAACCGCTCCGCCGCCGGTGCCATCGTCTCCCACCTCGCCCTGCGGGACGCCATCCACGACTACTTCCGCCGCACCGGCCAAAACCACCGCATCCGTGAGCGTCTGCCCCAGATCGTCTGTGACTGTTTGGGAGTGACCGACGAGGAGATTGAGGAGGAGGTGAAGAACGGAGCGATGGACTTTGATCTCCTCCAGCAGGCCACCGGCGTGGGGACCGGCTGCGGGGCATGCCATGAGCTGGTCTGCCAGCTGATAGAGGAGTATCTGGAGAAATACTTCTACTAGGCCCCGGCTCCCAATAAGCGGCCATAATCCCACCCGCCGGGGTAGAAAATGGTGTGGCCCTTCTGCCGGAGTAGCTCAACTGGCAGAGCAGCTGAC
>JALSIF010000280.1 GCA_026981635.1 bacterium
CACCGGCAGAGAAATCCTCATACTGAGAGCGAGGGATGTGCGGAATATTTGGTGAAGTCGCCCGCGGCGAGGTGGTAGACGACCTCATTGAGGGGCTCAAGCGACTGGAGTACCGCGGCTACGACTCGGCCGGGGTGGCGGTGCTTAACGGCGACGGCCTGGAAGTGCGCCGCACCAAGGGAAAGATCGCCGAGCTTGAGAAGCGCCTGGCGGGAGCCAAGCTTGACGGCAGCTGCGGCATCGCCCACACCCGCTGGGCCACCCACGGTCGCCCCAGCGACCACAACGCCCATCCCCACACCGACCACACCGGCATGGTCAGCCTGGTCCACAACGGGATTATTGAGAACTACCAGGAGCTGAAGGAGGAGCTGGAGCGGGCGGGCCATCACTTTAAGAGCGAGACCGACAGCGAGGTGATCGCCCACCTCATCTCCCACTACTACCGTGGTGACCTTCTGGAGGCAGTGCGCAGGGCGATAGCCCGACTTAGGGGAAGCTATGCCATTGCGGTGATCCACAGCGACCACCCCAACACCATCGTGGCCGCCAAACACCAGTCTCCCTTGGTGGTGGGCCACGGTGATGAGGGCAACTACGTGGCCAGCGATGTCACCGCCTTCCTCCACCGGACCAAGAAGGTGAGCTACCTGAAGGACGGGGAGATCGCCCTGGTCACCCTGGACGGGGTGCGCTTCTTTGACGCAGCTAGCGGCGAGGAGATTGAAAAGCCGGTGGAGGAGGTCCCCTGGGACCTGGAGCTGGCCCAGAAGGGAGGCTACCCCCACTTCATGCTCAAGGAGATCATGGAGGAGGGGGCGGTCTTCGCCGAGGCTCTGCGCGGCCGCATCGGCCACCGCGACGGCCTGCCCCACCTGCCGGGTCTTGAGCGGGTGCTCACCCCCGCTACCGACCTCATCTACCTGGTGGCCTGCGGGACCAGCTGGCACGCCGCCCTGATCGGCCGCTACCTGTTTGAGAAGCTGGCCCGGGTGCCGGCGGCGGCCGAGATCGCCAGCGAGTTCCGCTACCGCGACCCGGTGGTGACCGAAAACAGCGCCCTCATTGCCATCAGCCAGTCGGGAGAAACGGCCGACACCCTGGCGGCGGTGAGGATGATGGAGGAGCGGGGGGTCCCCCGCCTGGGGGTGGTAAACGTGCAGGGCTCCTCCATCACCCAGCACTGCACCCTAAACCTCATGACCCAGGCGGGCCCCGAGATAAGTGTTGCCTCAACCAAAGCTTTCATCACCCAGCTTGCCGTCCTCTATCTGGTAGTGCTGAGGCTTTGTCTCATGCGCCAGACCCTGGACGAGGGAACGGTGCGCGAGCTGGTAAGCGAGCTTGCCAGCCTGCCGGAAAAGATCGGCAAGATACTGGAGAAGAAGGGAGAGCTTTTGGAGTGGGCAAGGGAATTTCACCGCTACGAAGACTTCCTCTACCTGGGCAGGCAGCTAAGCTTCCCGGTCGCCCTGGAGGGGGCGCTAAAACTTAAGGAGATCAGCTACATCCATGCCGAGGGCTACCCGGCCGGCGAGATGAAGCACGGCCCCATCGCCTTGATTGACGAAAACTGCCCCACCGTGCTGGTGGCCCCCGACTCGCCGGTGCTGGAGAAGTCCATTGCCAACCTGGAGGAGATCAAGGCGCGGGGGGGCGAGGTGCTGGTGATCACCAACCGGCCCGAGGCCTTCCGCGACTACACCCGCTGGGTCTTCACCGTGCCGAAGTGCCACCACCTGGTAAGCCCGGTACTCACCGTAGTTCCCCTGCAGCTTTTTGCCTACTACTGCGCGGTTGAGCGGGGCACCGATGTGGACCAGCCGCGCAATCTGGCTAAATCGGTTACTGTGGAATAGCCTCAGAAACCCCAGGTAGCACTAAGGGACCACCTTGGGGGTAGGATAATCTAGCCCCCAGCCACCGGAGGAGTGGCCGAGTGGTTGAAGGCGCCGGTCTTGAAAACCGGTAGGCGGGTACTCCCCGCCTCGTGGGTTCGAATCCCACCTCCTCCGCCAAGCCTGCACGGAAAACCAGGGTCGTCCCCCCACCGGGTGAGCCTATTCCCAGCGCTACTTTCCCTTGATGCCGTTTGCCTGCCAGGGGGGAGAAAAGTAGTCCGCCTGGCTTGGCCCAGACTGCTTTCCTCCACCCTGCCCCGACCGGTTCTGGTTCTGCTGGCTGGGGACGATGTTTAGCTGCAAAGTGGCGATGTTGTAGAGCACGTAGTCGGTGGGAATGGCCACCCGGTAGGCCCCCAGCTCCATCTTGCGGGGGTCATACATCTCACCGGGCTGGAGGGGACGGTAGATGATGATCACCAGTTCGTTGTTGCTCTGCTGGCGCTCAAGGACCTTGAGGATCTCGTCCAGGCTCCTAGGTGTGGGCGGAAGGAAGCTGAACATCTTGGTGGGGAAGAGGATCTCCCCCTTGCCGTAAAACTCGCTTCCCATGCTCATCAGCCCGCTGCCGCTCATCACCTGGACGGTGGTCATACCGGTGGGGAAGTCCTCCGGCAGGGTGATGCGGATGGACTGTTCAATGGGCTCCGAGCGGTAGGGTCGCAGGCGGACCTTGATCTCAAAGGGCTCCCCGGGGTGGACAGTAACCGGGGCGGCGGGTGGCTGGGGCTGCGGCTGGGCGCCTGCCTGGCCCCCCTGCTGTCCGCCCTGGGGCGATGGAACCTGGAGGAAGGAGCTGCCCCCGACCGGGTCGTAGAGGCCGGGGTGAAAACGGTAGAGCTGGGCCAGCAGGCGAAAGGCGGCCTTCTCCTCATCGCTGGCCGGCGGCTGGGGAGCCTGCCCCGGCCCGGGCTGGGGAGCCTGCTGGGGGGGCATCTGCCCCTCCCCTGGCGCTGCCCCAGTCTGCTGGCCAATCACCTCCACCTGCTCAATGGCCGCATTGAGCCGCTTCTCGGTGATGTCCATCACCACCGCAATGCGGTCAATGTTTACCTCCTTGAAGGTGTTGTTGTAGAGCAGGTTTAGGATGGGAGTAAGTTCAGCCGCCACCGCGAAGGGGGCAAAGCTGCCGTCGTAGCTGAAGTCCTCAATCTGAACCGCCTCGTTTAGATCCCTACTCTCAAAGCTCACCCGGTAGTGGATGGTCCCCCGGGGCATGCGGTCCAGAAACTCCATTGACTTAGTGAGGATGCTGATGGTGACCAGGGAAGGGGTCATGTCCCGGTCCCTGATCACCTCAAAGGCGTAGTGCTCAGAGATCCCCCGGTCAAAGTCGTTGATCTCCAGGCTAACCGGCACCATGCGGGATTTAAGGCCCAGCCAGCCGGCTACCGCCGCCGAACGGTCGCTGGTCAGGGTGCCCAACTCCCCACCGATGGGTACCCCCAGTTTGAAGCTGATTACCGGCGAGCTGAGGGTCTTTAGCACATACCCCTTGGCAAAGGGCATCTCGGTGTCTCCCTTGTTGAAGAAAGGATGACCGAAGATGAGCACCGATCCGTCTTTGCGCACATCGGTCACCGTCCCCAGGGCGTAAAGCTCTAGATCGCCCCTCACCAGCTGGGCCACCACCGCATCCCCCGGCCTTAGGCCCTCCACCTTCATCGGCCTAAGCAACCTCACCTGCTCGGCAGAAACCCCACTGCCGCCGAGGGAGATCAGGTTCTGGGCCATGGGCCCCAGGGCCTGGGCAAACAGCGGACGCACCCGCTCCAGGGTGAGGGGGGAAACCCCCCCCAGAAAGATGGGCGGCGTGAGCCTCACGTCGGGCCCCGGACCGGCGGGAGGAGCAGGGGGGGGTGGAGGAGCCTGACTGCCCCCCTCTTCCTCGCGAGGCATCTCCCCCGGGGAGATGGGACCTGGACTGGTCTCGGGGAGCTTCGGCCGGGGTCTGAAGCGTGGATCACCGGGGGGGATCAGAGGGCGGTCAAAACCCTGCCCCTTGGGCTGAAGGAGGGCCCTGAGCATGGAGTGGATGGGGGTGATACCCCCGATGTCTCCCTCCGTGTTGGGGAAGGCGATGCTCACTGCCCCGACCAGCTTTCCCCCGATATAGACCGGGCTGCCCGAAAATCCCTGGGCGATACCACCGGTCTTCTTGATCAGGGGACCGCTGAAGCGGGCGATGATCAGGGGGCCGCCGTCGGTTCCTCCGTAGGGGTCAATGTCAATGATCTCCACCTCAAAGCGGTCAATGCGGGTGCCCTCCACCACGGTGAGGCCGTAGCCCTTCATGCCACTTTTTAGTTTTGACCAGTGGAGGTATTCGGTCGCCTGGGCGGGAACCGCCAGCAGAAGCAGGGCAGCCACCAGACCACCCAAAAAACTAGGCCTTAGCATCTTTCTCTCTCCTGAGGAGAAATTCATCCCTCTCGCCTGAGGACATCACCAAACTTTACCCTACCCCAGTAAAGACCATTCCCCACCCTGGCCAGTGGAAGGGGAAAGTTGCCAACCCGGAGAGGCTGGCTCAGCTCGCTTCTGCCCGCTGCCGCTCCCGCTCGGCGATGATCTTTTGCTGCAGGTCGCCGGGCAACTCCTCGTAGTGGGAGAACTCCATCTCAAAGTAGCCCCTACCCTGGGTTATGGAACGCAGGGTATTGATGTAGCCGTACATCTCGGCCAGGGGAACCAGGGCGTTTATGGCCTGCTGGCCACCGCCGATGGCCTCCATCCCCTGCACCCGGCCGCGGCGGGAGTTGAGATCCCCCATCACATCGCCGGTAAACTCCTCCGGCGCAATCACCCTCACCTTCATGATGGGCTCAAGCAGGACCGGCTGGTCCTTGAAGAAGGCGTCCTTGAAGGCGAGGTTGGCGGCCAGCTTAAAGGCGATCTCCGAGCTGTCCACCGGGTGGTACTTGCCGTCGTAGACCCGCGCCCTCAGGTTCATGATGGGGTAGCGGGCCAGCACCCCCTGCTCCATGGTCTCAAGCACCCCCTTTTCCACCGCGGGGATGAACTTCTGGGGGATCACCCCCCCTTTGATGGCGTCCTCAAACAGGAGCACGCCGCCCCAGGGGAGGTCGTGGAGGTTTCTTGCTTTGACCTCGTCGGAAGGAGGCTGGTCAATGAGCTGCTGGGCCTCTTCCTTGGTTATGGGCTCAAGCTCAAGATAGACATCGCCGAACTGGCCCCGGCCTCCGGTCTGCTTCTTGTGGCGGCCATAGCCCTGCACCTTGGAGCGCAGGGTCTCCCGGTAGTTGACTTCGGGCCGCTCGTAAGTCACCTCCACTCCATAGCGGCTCTTTAGCCGGTCCCTCACCACCTCCAGGTGGAGCTGGCCCATGCCGTAGATGACCAGCTCCCCCGTCTCCCGGTTCTGCTCAAGCTTTAGGGTTGGGTCCTCCCCCACCAGCTGGTGGAGGCCGGCGGCCGCCTTCTCCAGGTCGTCTCGGCTCTGGGTGGCCACCTTCTCAAAGGCCAGCGGGCTGGGGAAGGGGATGGGAGGAAAGACCACCGGGCTTGATCCGTCGCAGAGGGTGTCTCCGATGTGGGTGTCTTTAAGCTTTACCGTGGCCACGATGTCTCCCGCCTCCGCCTCGGTGGTGGTGATGCGTTCCTTGCCCCTGAGCATCATCATGCTGCCGATGCGCTCCTGGCCGTCGCGGAAGCTGTTTAGCACCGTGTCGCCACTTCTTACCATCCCCGAGTAGACCCTGAAAAAGGTGATCTCGCCTAGGGCGGGGTCAAACAGCTGTTTGAATACCCGGGCGGCAAAGGGGGCATCGGGCTTGGTCTCCCTCACCACCTCCTCCTCCGGGTAGCCCGGCTTTGTTCCCTTGACCGACTGGCGGAATCCAGGGTCGGGAAGGTACCTGACTACCAGATCAAGCAGACTCTTGGTGCCCACCATCTGCTTGGCGCTGCCCCCCACCACGGGGACCAGCTCACCCTTAAGGGTGCTCTGCCGGAGCACCTCCCGGAGCTTCTCAACCGAGGGTTCCTCCCCCTCTAGGTAGGCTTCCATCAGCTCGTCATCCCGCTCCACAATGGAGTCAATCAGCTTCTCCCTGAGGGCTGCGATGGTGTCGGCGAGCTCTGCCGGTGGCTCACCCTCCTCCACCTTGCCATCCTTGGTAACGATCAGCTTCTGCTCTAGCAGGTTGACCAGGCCGGTAAGTTCATGGCCCTGCTTTACGGGCAGGAAGAGGGGCGCCACCCCCGAGCCGAAGATCTCCTGGCACTGGGCAACCACCTCACTGAAGTCGGCGTTCTCCCGGTCCAGCTGGTTGATGAAGAGGAGGCGGGGCAGGCCAAACATCTCGCAATATTCCCATGCACGGATGGCCTGGGGCTCCACCCCGTGGGCACCGTTCAGCACGATAACCGCCCCATCAACCACCCTGAGGGCAGCCACCATCTCGCCCACAAAGTCCAGAAATCCGGGGGTGTCAATCAGGTTGATCTGGTAGCCCTGGTAGTTGAGCGGAAGGATGGAGGCGCTGATGGAGTTGCCCCGCTCCTTCTCCTCGGGCAGGAAGTCGCTGACGGTATTTCCGTCCTCCACCGAGCCCATGCGAGTAATGACCCCAGTGAGGTAGAGGATGGCCTCTGCCAGGGTGGTCTTTCCCGTGGTGCCGTGGCCAACCAGAGCGACGTTACGCTTCTTCTCAAGCGGGACCTTTGCCATTTCCTCTCACCCTAAGACCGAAGTGGATGGGAAAGTTTCTCAAAGGAAGTGGGCTAAGAATTCTAACACAGGGGCCGCCCCCTCCGGTGAGCCTACCCAGGCGTTGGAGAAAGAGAGGATATGATTGGTAACAAATGAATGGGGAAGTGGCCCGCATCGCAGTGAGCGGAGCTACCGGCCTGGTGGGCTCCGCCCTGGTGGAGCGCCTAAACCAGCTTGAACGGCAGGTGATCCGCCTCACCCGCAGCCGGCTGATCGCCGCTGAGCGGGAGGACAGCGTCTTCTGGGACCCTTTGATCAATCAGGTGGATGTGGAGAGGCTGGAGGAACTCAAGCCTGAGGCGGTGGTTCACCTGGCCGGGGAGAGCATCCAGGGCAGGTGGAGCGAAGAGAAGAAGAAGGAGATCCTGCGCAGCCGCGAAGAGGGGACCCGCCTGCTGGCCAAGACCTTGGCCAGCATGGAAAATCGTCCCTCGCTGCTCATCTCCGCCTCGGCGGTGGGCTACTATGGCAATCGGGGGGAGGAGGAGCTATCCGAAGAGAGCGACCCGGGCTACACCTTCCTCGCCGAGGTGGCCAAGCGGTGGGAGGCCGCCTGCCAGCCGGCCCGGGAGGCAGGCATCAGGGTAGTCAATCTGCGCATAGGCATGGTTCTCAGCCGCCGGGGAGGAGCGCTGGCTAAGCTTATTCCTCCCTTCCGGCTTGGCCTGGGGGGAAGGGTTGGCTCGGGGCTCCAGTGGTGGAGCTGGATCAGCTTGGTTGACCTGGTGGACATCATCCTCTTTCTGCTGCTTAGGAGTGACACCCAGGGACCCATCAATGCCGTCTCTCCCCAACCGGTGAGGAATGTGGAGTTTACCCGAGAACTGGCCCGCATCCTGCGCCGGCCGGCCATCCTTCCCCTGCCCGAGTTCATGGTGCGGCTGCTATTTGGACAGATGGGGGAGGAGCTTCTTCTGGCAAGCACCAGAGCTCTCCCCCAGCGGCTGGAGGAGCTTGGCTTCAGCTTCCGCCTGCCCACCCTGGCGGATGCCCTGGAATACCACCTGTTTGAAGAGGCCGCCGCCTAGCCGGCCCAAAAGGGCTGCTCCCGCTCCTCCATCATCCAGCTAGTTGTTGCTGATGGTGATGAAGGTAAAGATGAGCAGGAGCATCCCTATCAAATATGGCTTTAGCGCTTCCATGGCTCAAAGCTCCCATCCACCAATTGTCCCTCTCCAGTCCATCGGAAACTACCAGCGGTTGGATCCAAATCTCCTAAATTTCCAACTGACAACTTAAGTGACAATTTATCTCCTTCGCAAGCTCCCGATGATGTTTCCCTTTTCCCTCTCTGGCACTGGCTATTTTGATTTAGCTGTCCCTCCTCCCTCTGAAACCAGCTATTTGTGGAGCTGGTCCTCTCTTCAACTACCCTTCGGATCGTCCAAAGTGTCATCCTCTTCTAAACCCTCCTCCCTTTCCCCGTCCTCTCCTTCAGCCTCTTCCATAGTGTCGCCATTTTCCTCCCCGGCACTATCGTCAATCCCACCACCCCCATCTCCACCAACCTCACCCCCTTCGCCATCTTCAACCCCCTCCTCTGGGCCCTCGGATATATCCTCTCGCTCCGAATCTTGCCAATCTTGCGAGGAGTAGGGCCCTGAGATAATCTCAATCTCGGTGGCTATGAGCTGGCCCTGATTGTTCAGATAGCCCTTGATCTTGATCACCTGGCCCACCGCCAGAACCGCCAGCGGCAGACCCTCCCGCTTCTGACCTCGCTCATCCTCAATCTCGGTGAAGGCGGGAGAGATGATCCAGGTCTCCCCGCCCGCCACCATGAAGCTGAAGTCACTGGCAATCTGCTCAATCTGCACACTCTCCCGCTCCACCTCCTGGCCGCCTACGGCATGCTCTATCTCATCGTCCAGGCCGTCGCGGTCCTCGTCAGGCTTGGGCGGGTCGTCATCAAAGGTGCCATTGTTGTTCACGTCATCCACCACCTGACCACTGGCCATGTTCACCCGGAAGCGACGGGTGATGGTGCCCATCGGGGTGGTCATGGTGTAGCTGGCCTCCACCAGAGTGGCGGTGGGATCGGTGGGAACCATCAGTTGGGCATCAATCACCGTGTTGCCAGCTGGGTCAACCCTGACCGGGATGTTCAGCACCACCTGGGTTGAGCCGGTGGGCTCGCCGGTGAGCAGGTTGCCGGGGACGGAAAAGTCAAACTGCAAGAGGTAGCCCGGCTTGGGCTGGACATCGGGGAAGACCACCTGCGAGCGGCCGGTTCCGTCAACTACCCCAATCTCAATATTTTCGCCGGGGTCAATCAGCCTGAGAAAACCCTTGTAGCCTCCTCCCCCGGTTTGGGAGAAGCTGGCTGAGCTTCCCCCCTCCAGGTCACGGCCCGAGTACTGGTAGCGGGCGACCACGTCGGGCAGGTCCTGCGGCCCGGGACCGGGGGTGGGCTCTCCCCCTCCTCCCCCTCCTCCACAGGAGGCAATAAGCAGAGCTACCAGAGCACTGGTAACCAGGGCGATACCTCGGTAAGCTGGGCTAGGCTGTCTCTTTCTTCCCATCATTTCTCTTTCACCCCCAGGTGGCGAAGCTGATAGTAGTCCACCGCAAGATCGGCATACTTTTCCGGCTTGGCCAGATAGTTGCGGATGGCTCCGGCCAGCCTCTCCACGCCATCAATAATCTCCCCCTCCTTCGCCCTGCTAAAGGTTACCCGCACTCCCGGGGAGGGGCGGTGGCCGACGGTAAACATCACCCCAGGCCCAACCTTGACCCCTGCCTGGTGGGCAAGCACATAGAGCACCGTCCCGTCAAGCTTTTTGGGCAGGGTGATCCAGGTAAAGAAGCCCCCTTGGGTGGGGGTGAACTCCACCCCGCTGGGCAGCTGCTCACTCAGCGCCTCAAGCATGGTCCTGCGCCGCGCATCATAGACCCGGCATACCCGGCGAAGATGATTTTCAAAGTAACCCTTGAGGATAAAGTCATGCAGCAGGGCCTGGAGAAAGTAGCTCTCAAACTTGATGTTGGTCATCTTGAGCCGCACTGCGGTAAGGGCGATGGGTCCGGGCACCACCATCCAGCCAAGCCTAAGACCGGGAAGGAGCATCTTGCTGAAGGAGTTGAGCTGAATGACAAAGCCCCCCTGGTCCAGAGCCTTCAGGGTGGGAAGCTTCTTGCCCTCGTAGCGAAGCTGGTAGGCCCAGTTGTCCTCCACCACCGGGACCCGGTGCTCGCGGGCAAGCCTGAGCAGCTTCTCCCGCCGTTCCAGGCTCATCTCGGTGGCGGTGGGATTGTGGAAGGTGGGGACGGTGTAGATCATGGCCACCTTCCCCCGGTTCTCCCTAAGCACCTTCTCCAACAGGTCAACCCGCATCCCCTCCTGATCCACCGGCACCCCCACACAGCGGATGCGGTTGGCGATGAGAGCGTTTAGGGCGATGGTGTAGGTGGGGTTCTCCACCACCACGATCTCGTCGGGATTGCGCACCAGAAGGTCAAGGCAGAGCTTAAACAGCCCGGTAAACCCGGAGCCGACGATGATCTCGTTTACCCCCGGGTCCATGTTGACCCCCTCTAGGGCCATGTGCTCCTCCAGCCAGCTCACCAGCGGCTGGTAGCCCTGGGGGCTGCCGTAGTCAAAGAAGAACTCCTGGGGCTTCCAGAGCATTTGGGAGGCGATCTTCTTGATCTGGTCAAAGGGGAAGAGGCTGGGGTCGGGCATGTTTTGATGAAGCTCAATGAGATCGGCGGGGGCCTCCCCCAGGGCGGCCTCCAGGGTGCGGGGGAGGACGAAGTATTCGGTGGGGATCTGGTAGGAGCGCCAGTCAAACAGCCCCCGCTCCACCAGCTCGTCAATGGCCTCCGGCCGGTCGTAGTCAAAGGGCTCCTGGGTGGCGATGAGGGCGCCGCGGTCCACCACGAAGGTCTTGCCCCCGGGGACGGTGTCAATGTAGTTTTCCGCCATCAGCT
>JALSIF010000281.1 GCA_026981635.1 bacterium
GTCCCCGCTGGACAGCCCCTTAGCGTGGGGCAGCCCTACACCTTCTATGCCCAGGTGGACAATGTGATGGGGCTGGCGGGCACCCAGGTGGAGATCAACTGGGACATCAACGGCCAGCCCTTCAGCGGCCAGATCGTGGAGATGACCTTCAACAACCCAGGCACCAACATCCGCGCCCTGGTCACCGTCACCGAGGGCAACCGTACCCCCGCCCTGGATCAGGTTATCTTCAACGTCCAGTAGAGGGCAGCTTAAATCAGGAGTTGTGGGCCGCCTGCCAGCAAGGAGGGGGGCAGGCGGCCTTCCTCTTTCTTCCCTCAATGGCGTGCGGGGGATGGCCGATTAACTTCGTATGGAGCGGAGAGAGAGCCGGTGGTCGGATTCGAACCGACGACCTGCTGATTACGAATCAGCTGCTCTACCACTGAGCTACACCGGCTCAGGTGCGAGGGGTCTAGATTCTATTTACCCCCGAGGCTGCGTCAAGTGGCTAGGCTGGCTCATACTAGTGGCCGCTTTCGCCCTTGCCTTTCCCCATCCGGCCCAGGCGGACGACGCCCAAGGCAGTGGGGGCAGATATCCTCCCCTGGTGGTGGAGGTTGAGCCGGCGGGTCTTTTTACCTCCGGGCTGGCAGGCGCGCTGGAGGAGGCGCTGGTCTTCTGGCTTTCCCGCGACCGGGTCTTTCCGGCAGTCTATCGGGCAGGTGGTGACTTGCCAGCGGAGCACCTCACCCTCCGGGTTTCGGTGGAGGGCTACCGGGTGGGCAGGTCGGAGGGGATGCTTCCCCAGCTCTCGTGGGATGGCCTTCTGAAGCTTGAGCCCCATGTGGCCGAGGTGAGCCTCACCTACCGGATTGAGGACGGGCAGGGCAGACTCGTGGAACAGGGAAACGTGCGGGGCAAGGAGAGCAGGCGGGGAGAGGTGGGGGAGTTTGACCATCCTGCCGAGCTTGCCCAGGCAAGCCTGCTTGCGGGCGGGTTTGCCGAAAGCCGCCTGGGGCGGGCCCTGCGCAAGGCGGCGGCCCAGGTGGTGCTGGCCCTCTACCAGAGCTTTCCACTCCCCGAGCGCCGGGTGGTGGAGATCCTGGCCGATGGCAGGGTGGTGGTTGATGCGGGGGAGCGGGTTGGTGTCTGGCAGGGAGATAACCTCTACCTGGTTCTCTATCAGCCGGTTGAGCTTTCTCCCGGCCGGGTGGAGATGATTCCTCTGCGCCCCATTGCCCGGCTGGTGGTGAGGCAGGTTAAGCGGGACTACTCCATTGCGGTGGTCAAGTGGAGGGAGCGGAGGTATCTTCCCCGCGACATTCTCATGCGGGAGGTGAGGGTGGAGTTTAAGGACGACCCCATCCTTCGCCGCTACCGGCGGATGCTCTAGCCCATCCCTGGCGGAACTTGCCTGCCAAGATCTGGTCTAAACCCCGGGTCAGTCTGCGGTGGGCTGATTTTCTCCCCACTAGAATTCAGGGTAGACATGATGGAGCACGAGGCGGAAAAAACGCGCATCATCTCCAAGGCTGAGGAGGCGGAGAAGACCGTCATCGGCCCCGACCGCCCCTACACCAAGCTGATTGCCAAGCCGGAAGGTGAGGCGACCATCATCGCCGAGCGTCCCCTGGGGGCGGAGGAGACGATAATTGGGGAGCCGGTCCAGGTCTCCCTGGGGGACCTTAGGCCCTACCTCTCCCTGGAATGTTTGGCCTACAACCACTTTGCCTTGGCCGGCCAGCCCACCCAGAACTACCTGCTGGCTAACCTGAGCGCCGGCTACGAGGGAGGAACGAAGCTCGGCCGGCCGCCAGTGGCGCTGGTTTTGGTGCTGGACAAGAGCGGCTCCATGGAGGGGCGGCCGTGGGAGCACCTGATGATGGCGGTGCGCTACATCGCCTCCCAACTTACCCCGGCGGACCTTCTGGGCATCGTGGTGTTTGACGAGTATGTGGAGACCCTGCTTGAGCCCCAGCCGATGCTGGACGGGGAGGAGCCGGTGAGGATCATGGCCAAGGTCACCCCCCGTGGCACCACCAACCTCCACGCCGGCCTGGTGAGGGGGGTGGGGCTACTCAAAGATGCCAAGGCCCAAGGTGCGGTCAAGCGGATCCTGCTTTTAACCGACGGGGATGTGAACGAGGGGGTGACCGAGTACTCCCAGATCGTGATGGAGGCGCGCATCGCCCGCACCTACCAGATCGGGGTGAGTACCCTGGGGCTGGGGATTGAGTACAACGAGGAGCTGCTTACCGGCATCGCCAAGCACGGGGCGGGCAACTACCACTACATTGAGACCCCGGAGGACCTGGCCGAGGCCTTCAGCCAGGAGATGGAGAGCCTGTTTAAGGTGGTGGCCCAGGCGGCTAGCCTGACCCTGAAGCTAGGTAGGGGGGTGCGCTTTGACCGGGTCTACGGGTTTGCCCACGAGCAGGTGGGCGACCGGGTGGAGATCGCCCTGCCCGACCTTGCGGCGGGCGAGAGCCTGCCGGTGCTTGCCAGGCTGGTGCTTGAGGGTGGGGAGCCGGGCGAGGAGACCTCGGTGGAAGTGGACCTTGCCTTCCGCTATGCGGGAAGCGATGAGGTGAGGCACCTCAGGGAGGTGGTCACCTACACCTACACCGACGACCGCCAGAAGCTCCTGGAAGGGGTCAACCGGGCGGTGGACCGCATCATGCGGGAGAAGGATGTGGTGGAGGAGATCGCCCAGGCCACCCAGATGATGGAGCGCGACCCCGCCTCCGCCACCCGCATCCTGGCCAAGGCCCAGGCCGAGCTGGCCAGGCGGGGCAGGGCAAGCGACGCCACCTTGATTGCCGCCGGGGTGGAGAAGGCGGAGCGGGGGGCGGTGGCCGATGCCACCAAGCTTATTTCCCAGAGCCTGTTTGCCCTGGAGCAGGGGAGGACCACGCCCCTGGGGGAGCTTGACTTGGCCAGCGAGGCGGAGGAGGCGGTAAGGCGGGCGACCGCCCCGGCAGAATTTGCCGGGGAGGAGCCGGGAGAGAAAACTATGGAAGAGAAGCATGGCCTAGTGGGCGAGGTACCGGAGGCCCGCCAGGCGGGCGGGGAGGCTGGTGAGGCGGGGAAGAAAGGCCCGGTTGCCCGGCTGGTTGAGGTGGGAGGCGGGCTTAGCTTTACCCTCTACGCCGATTCCCACTACCGCTTGGGCCGGAAGGTGGGTGAACTCATCATTCCGGAAGACATCTATGTCAGCCGATTGCATGGGGAGTTTGAGGTAAGCGGCGATGGCGTTCGTTACCGCGACCTGGGCAGCTCCAATGGAAGCGTGCTCAACGGTGAGCGGCTTCCCGCCGAGCACTGGGTGGAGCTCAATGACGGAGACACCCTCACCGTGGGACAGACCAGCCTTAGGCTGGAGATGATCGTCCCCCTGCTTCCACTTGGGGAAGGGAAGCAGGAGGCTCAGGCGGAAGAGAAGCCGGTGGTGGAGGTGGCCGAGGAAGAGGAGAAGACCGAGGAAGGGGAAGTTTCCCCCACTGAGCGGCCGGTTCCCACCGGTGGTGAGCAGGTGGGGGAGTCGGGGGACCTTGAGGTGATGGCGGCCGCTGCCGGGGTGGGTCCGGAGGTGGGGGAGATGGCCCCGGAGGAGGAGCTGACTACCCCTACCTACCTCCTGGTCAGAGTGGAGGATGGCAGGAGCTGGCCCATAGAGCCGGGAGAGACGGTCTTTGGCCGGGGCGGCTCGGGGTGCGATCAGGTAATTGACGGCGACGAGTACATCAGCCGGCGGCATTTTGCCATCTGCCTGGAGGCCGACGGGACCCTCTCCATCACCGACCTGGACTCCACCAACGGGACCCTGGTGGACGGCAAGGAGCTTGAGCCCCGAGTGAGCTATCCCCTGGCGCCGGGAGTGGAGATCAAGGTGGGCAAGACCACCCTTACCATCAAGGTCCCCGAGGAGCTGGTGGTGGAGGGGGAGGAGGCCGGCGAGGCCCCGCCCCAGGGAGAGGGAGAGGGAAAGGTTGAGCCTTCCTCCCCCCCGGAGGAGCTGGGTAGCTGGGAGAGTGAAGGAGGAGCTCCTGCCCCTCCCCCCCAAGAGGGGGAGGAGCAGGGCTGATAGAGGGTCTAAGATTTCCCCTTGATGATGGGGCCAACTCAACCTGAACCGGCAGACCCCACGGGCGTCATCCTCTACCGGACCAGCCTGGGGAGTACCTCGCTTGCCACCTCGGGCAATGGAGCCAGTGTCTGCCGCTGGGAGGCTGGCGAGGGGCTGCCCACCGAGGCGGTCAGCCGGCTGACCAACCTGCTGCTGCTTCACGAGGACCATCCCCTGATCCGGGTGAGGGACTTTGTCAGCCACCCGGAGGCCAGGCTGATGGTGGACCTGGAGCCGGTGGAGTTTACCCTCGCCCAGGTCCTTTCCGGCGAGGTGTGGGCCCGGCCGGTGGCGGTGCTTGGCGCCCTTTGCGAGCTTGACCGGCAGATGGTGGAGCTTTCTGGCGAGGCAGGCGGCCTGCCCCCGCTTCCCGCCCCCGAGCAGGTCGGTTTTGAGCTGGCCGGAGAAGGGCTTGCCGCCCAGGATCTGGTCCCCCGCCTGCTGGCCCCGGAGCTCCTGGTGGCGGGGGATGAACTGGGCTCTGAGGAAGGGGCCGGAGAGCAGGCCGGGGAGGGGCTCTTGGTGCGCCTCTCCCGGTGGCTGAGGGAGGTGCCGGTTTGCTTTGGCGAGGGCCACCGCGAGCTGGCCGACTTTCTGGCCGAGGCGGGAGGGGAGGTGAACCGGGCCGGCTCACTCCATCCCCTCCTGGCGGAGGTGGGGATTAACCTTGGGCTTAGTGCCGAGACTTCGGTGGGGCTGGTGAGGGAACAGAACGAGGACCGCTACTTCACCTCCCTTACCGTGGTGGGGGAGCCGGAGAGGCTGGTGGGAGTGATCCTGGTGTGTGACGGGATGGGCGGCCACGCCGCCGGGGAGGTGGCAGCCGACCTGGCCAGCCGCTACATGGGAGCGATGCTCACCACCCACGCTCTCACCTTTGATGCCCGCCACGACCACCGGGTTGAGATCCAGGGCTATGTGGACTGGGTGGCGGAGAAGCTCTCCTCCATGGCGGCGGAAAGGCCCGAACTTGCCGGCATGGGGACCACCCTAAGCGGGGGGCTGGTGGTGGAGCGGGAGGGCTTTGGGGCGGACGGCCTGGTGGTTAACCTGGGTGACAGCCGCACCTACCTTTACTCCGCCGGCAGGCTGATACGCCTCACCCGCGACCACGACGCGGCCAGCGAGATGGTGGCCCGGGGAGAGATGAGCGAGGAGGAGGCCCGCTCCAGTGGCTACTCCAGCATGCTCACCCGCTGCCTATGTGCCGAGCCCTCCAACCGGGAGGTGGATGTCTTCTCCCTCACCCTGGGGGGAGGAGAGGCGCTCATTGCGGCAAGCGACGGACTAACCGACCTGGTGGAGGATGGGGTCATCTTGCGGATCCTCGCTGAGGCCCACTCCCCCGACCAGGCGGCTGAGCTCCTGGTGGAGGAGGCCAACCGCCGGGGTGGCTTTGACAACTCAACCGTGCTGGTGCTCACCCTCTCCTGGCTGGTGCCAGAGTTTGCTGAGGGAGAAGAGGAAGAGGGGTGAGGCTTCGCATCGGGATCGATGTGGGCGGCACCTTCACCCACGCCGTCGCCCTGGACGAGGAGCTGAACCTGGTGGCCAGCGCCCGCACCCTGACCACCCACCGCCATCCCCTCGGGGTTGCCCAGGGGATCAGGGAGGTGCTGGATAGTCTCCTGCAGGAGATCCCTTCCCCGGGGAGGGTGGAAAGCATCGCCCACTCCACCACCCAGGCGACCAACGCCCTGCTGGAAGGGAGGTTTGCCCCGGTCCGTCTGCTGGTGGTGGCACCGGGAGTGATGGGCCTGCTGGCCAGGGTGCAGCTTGGTAGTGGGGAGCTTTCGGTGGGGGAGGCAAGGCTTCTCTACTCCTTCCACCTCTTCCCCAACTTTTCGGAACTTGAGCGGCTGGGCGACATCTCTGACCCCGAGACCCTCACCGTGCTCCTTGTCCCCTTCCCCGATGAGCAAGGGCTGGTGGAGCGGGAGTTTGCTGCCCGCCATACGGGGATGATGGCGGCAAGTGGGGTCGCACCCCGCCTGGGGCTCAAGCACCGGGCCCTTACTGCCCTGGCCAATGCCGCCCTGGTCCCCATCATGGAGGGGACGGCCAGAGAGACTGAGCGGGTGTGCAGGGAGCTTATGCCCGGTGTTTCCCTGGCGGTGCTCAGGAGCGACGGTGGGGTGATGGGGGCGCGTGAGCTAAGCCAAAGTCCGGTCCAGGCCATCTATTCGGGACCGGCGGCCGGGGCCAGTGCGGCGGTGGGCTACCTGGGGCTGGGGGACGGCATCTTCATTGAGGTGGGGGGAACCTCCACCGACATCACCCTGATTGAGTGCGGCCAGGTGCCCAGAAGCCAGATCACCATCGGCGGCACCCGCCTGCTGGTGGAGGGACTAGACCTGAGGACGGTGGGGATTGGCGGTGGGAGCCTGCTCTCTGAGGAGGGCAGGCTCGGCCCCCACTCCGCCCACCAGGCAGGGCTAAGCTACTTCGCCTTCGGCCCCAAGGCCAGGCTTCCCCTCTCCGTCTCTACCCTGGAGCTTACTGAGCACCGCTACCTGGTCTTCACCGACGGGGCGGGGGAGCGGTTTGGCCTAACCCTCAGCGACATCTCCCTCTTTCTGGGGACGGCGGAGAAGGCCGGTGAGCCCGAGGGGGAGCGGATGGCTGCCATTGGCGAGGCGCTGGAGCTAGCCCAGCAGGTGGTGGGAAGGCCAGCCCACGAGCTTGCCTCCCGCTCCCTTGAGGGGGCAGTAAAGAAGCTTGCCGGTGAGATCAGAGGGCTGGTTCAGGACTACCAGCTGGAGGACACCTCCTCGCGCCTGCTCATCGGCGGGGGTGGGGGAGCCCCATACCTCATCTCGCCGCTGGCCAGCGAACTGGGCATGGGATTTAGGCTGGCCCCCCACACCGAGGTGATCAGCGCCATCGGGGCGGCCCTGGCGGTCCGCTCAGTGAGCCTGGTCAGGGAGGCGGCCGACCCCACCCCGGAGCTCTATCGGGAGCTCTCCCGAGAGGCGGCAAGGAGGCTTGGGGCAGAAAGCGAGGAAGCGGTGCGGCTGTCCTTCGCCTACTCTCCCTCAGCCCGCACCCTCACCCTCCAGGCCCACCTTCCCCTCCACCTGGGCAGGGGGGAACTTTCCCTGCAGGAGCTCACCCGCCTAGCCGCCCAGTTCTTCCCCGCTGGCCGAGCGGAGCTGGTGGAGAGGGCGGGAGGGGTGGTGGTGTTTGGGGAGGGGGGAAGGAAGGGGAGGAAGCGACTGGTGGTGCTTGACCCAACGGGGAGACTTCTGGCCCGCCTCTACCGCTACCGGGTGGCCCCCGTCAGGGAGGTGGGGGAGGTGCTTGGGCTTTTGGACGAGAACCGACGCTTTGGGGACAGTGGCGGACGCATCCCGCTGGCTCTGGTGGCCTGGCGGGGATGTCTGATTGACCTTCGCAGTCTGCCTGAGCTTGAGCAGGTCCGCTCCGCGCTGGAGCTGCAAATGAAGGGAGAGGGAGAGGGGCTCCTTTTCCTGCGGCCGGTCTAGGGGTGGTGGGCGGTAGAGGACTCGAACCTCTGACCTTCTGGGTGTAAACCAGACGCTCTGCCAACTGAGCTAACCGCCCAGCTTTGACCTTGGTGGGCCGGGAGGGATTCGAACCCCCGACCAACGGATTATGAGTCCGCTGCTCTAACCGCTGAGCTACCGGCCCCTATCTAGATTCTAACTACCTCCAAAGCCAGCTCAACTCCTTATGGATGGGCGGTCGGGTCCTGGGCGTGGAGGCGCCGGTAGAGGATGAGGCTGTAGACCACCAGGATGAGGGAGACCAGGAGGACCCCTGCCACTATCACCACCAGGGCGGCGGGGGAGGAGATGAAGATGAGGGGAACCGCCAGGGCGCCAATCAGGATAAACAGCCAGCCTCCCAGGCGGTGGGTGGCCTCCCACACCCGGTCGTCCTCCAGCGTCCAGGGGGTCCTGATGCCGGCGAACCAGTTGGGTTTGAGCCGGGGAAGGATGAGCCCCAGAACGATAAACAGGAGGGCCATGGCCAGGGAGATGGAGACGCCGATGTCAATTGGCTGACCCATCATGGCCATTCCGGTGAGCACCTGTATGAGGAGTAAAAAACCGAGCAGGAACCAGACTAGACCGAGATAGACCTGGCGGAACTTGGCGTAGTTTGCCCGCCTTGGGTCAAGCAGTGGGATGAAGAGGAAGAGGAGCCAGAGGAAGGTGAGGATGATGGGGACGATCATCGTCCCCTCAAACTTGGAGCCGTAGCGGTCAACCTCACCCTGCAGGTTCCAGTGGACCGGCACCCGCTCAGGCAGGATCTGGTAGAGCCAGAGGGCGATGGCCCAGCTAGATATCACCAGCACACCGGAGGCAAACAGACTGCGGAGGGGGATGGCGGGGGTGTCCTGCTTCCCTCTCCCTGTTTTTGGCTCCAGGTTGGCCATGGCTCAACTAGGTGGGGATTGCTCCTAGATATTAGACCCTTAGGGCGGGACAGGGGATTCCTTTGGCCGTACCGGGGCTAAACTTTCCCCCGGTGCGCATCCTGAGTACCCTTGATCGGATGCTCCTCAGGGAGGCTGTCCCGCCCCTGGGCCTGGGGCTGGTGGCCTTCACCCTGCTAATGGTGAGCGCCATCCTCATCCGACCCACCCTGGACTTCATGGTGGAGTACAACGTCCCCCTCTCCCTGGCGGGGAAGCTATTTCTGATGGGGCTTCCCCAGATCTTTGCCTACACCATCCCCATGTCCATGCTGCTTGGCACGCTGATTGCCTTTGGCCGGCTCAGTTCCGACCACGAGCTGGTCGCCCTCCGGGCGGCGGGCTACAGCCTTGCCCGGATCGTCGCGCCGGTTTTTGCCCTGGGGCTGGTGATGTCGGTTACCGCCTTTCTCATCAACGAGAAGCTGGCGGTGCACCTTGCCCGTCAGGTCAAGCAGATCAAGAACCAGGTGATTGAGCGAAAGACCGGCGCCATCCGGCAGGAGGAGGTGCTGATCCTTTTCAAGAACCCCACCGACCGGACCCGCTGGGTGCTCATGGCTGACCGGCTGGAGGGGGACAGACTCTATGGGGTGCGCTTTTTCTTCTTTGGTAAGCGGCTCACCGACGACTGGTGGCTGAGGGCGCCGGAGGCGGAGTGGACCGGCAACGACTGGAAGTTCTACCAGGTGATGATCTCCCAGCAGCAGGCCGACGGCTCCACCCGCACCATCAAGCACGAGACCATGGAGGTAAAGGAGCTAAGGCTCTCCTCTCGCCAGCTGAGGGTTGAGACCCTAAGCTCGGAGGAGCGGGACTTCTGGGAGCAGCTTGACTTTATACGGCGCCGTGCCCTGAGCCTGCCCAAGAAGCAGGTGCTAAAGGAGCTAACCGAGCTCTATATGAAGGTGACGGTCCCCTTCTCGGCAGCCTTCTTTGTGCTCATTGCGGTTCCGCTGGGGATAATCCCTGAGCGGACCACCACCACCACCGGCTTTGGCATCGCTCTCTTTCTGGTCTTTGGCTACTACGTGGTGCTTATAGCCTCCATCCGCCTGGCCCAGGCGGGGGTGATTGCGCCCCTGGCGGCCAGCCTCATCCCCAATACGGTGGTGGCCCTGGTGGGGCTTGGGCTGATCTGGTGGAAGAACCGCCGGGGCTAGCCGGTATCTTCCCGCCCTCCCACACCGGCCGTCCGGCTAAGGAGGTGAGGTAAGTTGCCAGCCTGCCCTAGGCCACCTGCTCCACCTGCTCAACCAGCCTCTCTACCACCCTACGGCGGAGATCTGCTAGCTCCTCATAAGAAACAGTGCGTCTCTCATCGGGTTCCTGCTCCCTCGCTGCTTCAGCCAGCTCGCCGATGGACCGGTTCTCGCCGAGCCTGTTGATGAGTTCAACGGCCATCCCCCTAAGCTCCCGAAGCCTGCGGAGCATACCGGCAATGTGAGTGTGGGAGGATCTTGCCCACTGAGCCACCTCGGCGGCGACCCGGTTTTCTTCCGGCAGACCCAAAAGACTTGAAAACAGCCGCTCTGCCACCCCCTCTGCGCGGGCGAGCAGGTGGTCAGCCTGGCTGAACCTCTCTTCAATTTCTCTAAGGGTTATCTGGGCATAGGGGCGAAGGGGTTTGCGAGGGGGAAGAGGCGGCAGGGAGCGATGCGCAAGTTCAAGCAGACCGATCAGGTTGACGTAGAGGTCAACCGCTTCGTAGGGAAGGCTTATAGCAAGGGAAGTCGGGTGAGTTGGAGACCTTCTCTCAAGGCGTATGATCCTTCGGCGAAGTTGCTCGGTGATTAGCAGAACCTCGTCCAGCTTGGCAATTCCGGTAATCCTGGGGAGTCGTTCATGGAGCCCATTTCCAAGCAATTCCAGGTACTTCCGGTCAATTTCTTCAGCGAGCTCCACTGCCTCACTGCTGGTGGCGTAGAGGTAGAGGGGCATCCCCTGCCAAACCACCACTTCGGCATAATC